>CAYZAF010000583.1:0-6416 GCA_964476435.1 uncultured Syntrophaceae bacterium | reverse complement strand
TTGAGGTTGCTGCCCTCGACGAGACGGGCCGGTTCCTGACGCGCATGCGCGTGGCCACGCCCCAGGGAGACTACGGGGCAACCCTCGGGGCCGTCGCGGCTCTCGTCCGGAGGGTCGACGAAGAGCTGGGCGAGCGCGGATCCCTCGGCATTGGCACGCCGGGGGCCTTATCCGGCTCAAAGGGTGTCCTCAAGAACTCGAACTCCCTCTGCCTCATAGGCAAACCCATCCTCGATGACCTCCAGCGCCTGCTGGAGCGACCGATACGCATGGCAAACGACGCGAACTGTTTCGCCCTCTCGGAGGCGAGAGACGGCGCGGCAAAAGCGGCTGAGGTGGTCTTCGGGGTCATCCTGGGCACAGGCGTCGGAGGGGGCATCGTGGTTCGCGGACGTGTCCTCGAGGGGCGAAACGCCATTGCCGGAGAATGGGGGCACAACCCGCTCCCGTGGCCTCTTCGGGACGAGGCACCCGGGCCGGAGTGTTACTGCGGCAAAAGGGGGTGCATCGAGACCTTCATCTCTGGCCCTGGCCTAGCCCGGGACTTGCGCGCCCGAGGAGGGGACGATCTGCCCGCGGATGCAGTCGTCGAGCGCGCAAATGCCGGGGACAGGGCGTGCATCGCTGCAATGGAGCGGTATGAAGACCGGCTTGCCCGGGCCCTCGCGAGTGTAATCAACATCCTGGACCCTGACGTCATCGTGCTTGGAGGAGGCCTCTCGAACGTAGAGAGATTGTACGAAACCGTGCCCCGCCTCTGGACGCGGTATGTCTTCTCCGACACGGTGGAGACGCCCCTCGTCCGTGCCGTGCACGGGGATTCGAGCGGGGTCAGGGGCGCAGCGTTCCTGTGGGATGCCTCGACGTGAAGGGGTGTGCCACTAGAACGTCTCTTTGAACACCTCCTCCATGGTGGTGATGCCTTGCTTGATCTTGATAAGGCCACTCTGCCGCAGGGTAACCATGCCTTCTTCGATGGCCTGTCTCCTCACGTCGGAGGCGGTGGCCTTGGCGAATATCATCTCCCTCACCGTGTCCGAAACAGGCATGACCTCGTATAGGGCGATCCGTCCCTTGTACCCCGTATTATTGCACTTGGCGCAGCCCCGGCCCGCGTAGATCTTCACAGAGCCTGCATCCTCCTCCGAAAACCCCATGTTGCGCAGGGCAGCAGCCGTCATGTTTACCTCTTCCTTGCAGTTTGAGCAGATCCGGCGCACAAGGCGCTGGGCCGCAACGAGGATGACCGAGGTGGCCACGAGGAAGGGGTCCACGTCCATGTCAACGAGGCGGCTCACTGCCGAAGGCGCATCGTTCGTGTGGAGGGTCGACAGGACGAGGTGGCCCGTAAGGGCTGCCTTGACCGCAATTGCCGCGGTTTCGCTGTCCCTTATCTCACCCACGAGGATGATGTTCGGGTCCTGCCTCAGGAACGACCGGAGCACAGAGGCAAAGGTAAGGTCGATCGCCTCGTGTATCTGTACCTGGTTGATGCCGTAAATGTTGAATTCTACCGGGTCTTCGACGGTCATGATGTTCGAGACGGACGTGTTGAGCCGGCTGATAGCGCTGTACAGGGTGTTCGTTTTCCCCGACCCTGTGGGTCCTGTGACCAGTACCATTCCCCAGGGTCTGAAGATCGCCTCCTCGAATTTCCTGAGGCTCTCTTCTTCGAAGCCGAGCCTGCCCATGTCGAGCATGAGCCCCTCCCTATCGAGGAGCCTCAAGACGATTTTCTCCCCAAATAGGGTTGGCGTGCTGGAGACGCGCACGTCGATGTTGCGCATACGATTTTCCACCTTGACCTGCAGCTTTATCCGGCCGTCCTGGGGGATGCGCTTCTCAGCGATGTCGAGCTTCGCGAGGACCTTTATCCTCGAGAGGACGCCGTCGCGGAATTTGTTGGGCAGCTTGATGATCTCGTAGAGGGCCCCGTCGATCCTGAAGCGGATCCTGAGCACGTCCTCGTACGGCTCGACATGGATGTCGCTCGCCCCGACCTTGATCGCTTCCAGAAAGCAGTGATTCACTATTCTCACCACGGGCGGCTGCTTTGCGTCCGATTCGAGCCTCGCCACGTCGTCGGCAGTTTCTTCCTGGAGTACCTCGAGGGAGTTCTCGAGGCCTTCGCCGAGATCGGACAGGAAGTTCTTCATGTCCACCGTATGGGGCGCCTCGTAGTGCTTCTCTATGGCCTCATCTATCTGGGCTTCGGTCGTAAGAAAGGGCTGAACCTCGCACCCTGTGAGCAGCTTGAGCGCCTTTATCTCCGAGACACGGGTGGGATCGGATATGGCGACGCAGAGCGTGTTGCCGCTCCTGCTTATGGGCATGACGTTGAACCGGCGGACCATAATGAGCGGGACCATCTTCATGACAGTCTCGCTCACTTCCGTTTTCCTGAGATCGACCATGGGCATCACGAACTTTATGGAAAGAGCCTTGACGATCTCCTCATCCGTGATGGCCCCCATGGACACAAGAACCTGCCCGAGCTTGCCGCCCTTTTCTTTCTGCAAATCGAGCGCTTCTGCAAGCTGTTGTTTGGAGATGTGCCCCATTGTGACGAGAAGATCACCTATAGGCAGATCCATGGATCTTTCCTCCCAGCATGGTGCGGAAGGAAAAGACGTCTTATGCGTCTTTTCCTCCTTATATACTCGGAAGAAAGGCAGGATACCTTAAAGGGGAAGGGGGAAAAAGGCCTTATGCCGAACGTATGACCGAGGCGGTGCGGCTTACGATAGGGAAAGGGGGGTTCTTACGCGCCTGCGGCAGCTCCGACGAGCCGCTCGTGCTCTCGCTTCATGCATTTGTCCTGGACGAACATGACGCCGGCGGATACAGCGCGCGCCTTTGCCTCATCGTTGACGATGCCGAGTTGGAGCCAGACGGCCTTGGGCTTGAGCTTTATCGCTTCCTCGACAACGGGGAGAACCTTCTCCGGCCTCATGAAGATGTCGACCACATCCACTGGTTCCGGGATGTCCGCAAGGGATTTGTACGCCTTCTCTCCCAGGATCTCCTCCTGGCCGGGATTCACCGGTATGATCCTGAAGCCTCTATCCTTCAGGTAGCGGGCCACGCTGTTGCTCGCCTTGCCAGCGTCAGCCGACAGGCCCACGACGGCAATCACCCTTATCTCCTTGAGAAGGCTACCTATGGCCTCATCTTCTTTCGTGCCCATGGGTCCATTCTATTTCCCCCGTGCCCGTTTGTCAAACCCCCTTTCCCCACCCGGCCTTTTCATGCCCGGCCAACTGTGTTACCCTAATAGTCATGTTTGGCATTGGTTTTCCCGAGCTTATCGTCATACTGATCGTCGCCCTCCTCGTGGTGGGCCCGAAAAGACTGCCTGAGGTTGCCCGCGCCATCGGCAAGGCTTTGGGAGACTTCAGGCGCATGGCGGACAACGTGAAGGATACGCTCGAGGAGGAGCTGATCAAGGAGGAGGAGAAGCCCGAGGAGCCCGGGTCCCTTGGGCTTAAGGAGGCCGGGCCGCCGGACGCGTTGGAGCAGCGCCCTGAAGCAGAGGGACAGGTTGGGGAACCCAAGCAGCTCGCGGGGGCCGAGGGGCAAGAGGCCGGCCCCCATGCGCAGAAGGGCACATGATAGAGGATAAGCTGCCCTTCGTCGCTCATCTCAAGGAGCTGAGGGATAGGATACTCATCTGCATCCTCGCCGTCGGCGTCGCCTTCATCGGCACCTATTACTTCAAGGAACGGATTTTCGGCTTTCTCATGCGCCCCTTCACGAAGGTCATGCCTCCCCAGAGCTCCTTCATCTTCACGAGCCTCACCGAGGCATTCCTCACGTACTTCAAGATCGCCCTCGTGGCCTCCCTGTTCGTGGCCGCGCCGGTGATCCTCTACGAGGTCTGGAAGTTCGTCTCCCCGGGACTCTACGACAAGGAGAAGCGGTACATCATCCCCTTCATCTCCTTCGGGAGCATCTTCTTCCTGATAGGAGGCCTCTTCTGCTATTTCGTGGTCATGCCCACGGTCTATCGCTTCTTCGTGAGCTATGCCGGGCCCTATATCGTGCCCATGCCCACCCTGAAGGAGTACATGAACCTTACCCTGAAGCTGCTCGTCATCTTCGGGTTCATTTTCGAGATGCCCCTTGTCGCGTACTACCTGTCGCGCATCGGCATCATCAAGTACCGTACCCTCGCAAAGAAGAGAAGATACGCCATCCTCTTGATCGTCGTCGTGAGCGCCATAATCACCCCCCCTGAGGTGACGAGCCAGCTCCTCATGGCCTTGCCCATGTACGGCCTCTTCGAGGTGAGCGTGCTCATTGCGCGGGTCTTCGGGAAGAAGGAGAAGGCTGATGCCTAACCTTAACTGTGTCATACTTGCGGCGGGAAAGGGCACCCGCATGCAATCGAAGACGCCCAAGATCGCCCATCCCATCATGGGGATGCCCATGATCCGCTACGTCGTGGCCGCGGCCAGGCAGCTCGATCCTGCGGCGATCATCGTCGTCATCGGCCATGAGAGCGACAAGGTGAAGGAATGCCTCGCCGGGGACCAGGTGCTCTTTACCCTCCAGGCGGAGCAGAAGGGGACGGCCCATGCCCTCCTCGCCACTGAAGGCCTCCTCGCGGGGGGCGACATCCTCGTGCTCTACGGCGATGTCCCCCTCATCAAGGCCGCTACGCTCAGGTCCTTCATGGAGTCTTTCTGGCAGTCCGAGGGCATCGCGTTCATGACGACCAAGGTGGACCGGCCTGAGGGCTACGGCAGGGTCATCGTCGATCCGGCCGGCTCAATCGTCGATATCGTCGAGGAAAGCGAGGCGGTCGGGCCGATGAGGGACGTCACCCTCATCAATACGGGCATCTGCATGGTGCGGAGGAACCTCTTCGGCCTCGTGAAGTCCGTGACTCCCGAGAACAGGAAGGGTGAATACTATCTCACAGACATTTGCAGGGTGGCCAGAGACAGAGGGATCAAGGTCCGCTCCCATTTTCACGAGGAAGCAGGAGAGGTGCTTGGCATCAATACGCGCCGGGATCTCCTCGAGGCGAACGTCCTCGTGAGGAACGCCATCCTCGACAGGCACATGGAAAGGGGCGTGACCCTGGCAGACCGCACTATCTACATCGAGGCAGACGTGGCCATCGGGCCTGATACCACGATCGCTCCCTATTGCTATCTCACGGGCAGAACCGAGATCGGCGAAGACGTGGTTATCGGCCCCCATACTCTCATCAGGGATTCAAAAATCGGCAAAGGCTCCTTCATAGAAGGCTTTGCTTTTCTCGACGGCGTGTCCGTGGAGGAAGGATCGCGCATCGCCCCCTTCACGCACCTCAAGGAGAGGGCGGAATAAATGACCCTACTGCTAGGGAGCAGGGTATCCAAAACAAACGAGCGGAAGCGAGGGTGAGGGGGGAGGCTCCACGTGGCTTTCCGCCACTGGAGGGGGCGCTTAAGCCCCAATAAATGCCAGCGGAGCGAAGCGGAAAAAGGGTCTCCCTGCAGGGAAGCTGCAGGGAATCCGCAAGTTGATCCCTTATTGCGCAAGCTCATTTTTGCGATAATACTCTTATGATTACCAGGGCTGCCCCTGCGCCTCTTTGTAGAGATGATAGGGGGTGCACCCGAAAAAACGCGGGCAGTGAGCCAAGAGAAGGGATAGACAGCCTCGAGAGGCAGGCTGAAAGAGGTCGCGAAAAGAGGTAGCGTAAGGAGGATGCCATGTGCGGAATAGTGGGATACGTGGGGCAGAACGAAGCATACCCGATCCTGATCGAGGCCCTGAAGAAGCTGGAATACCGGGGCTATGACTCCGCAGGCATGGCAGTCTCATGCGAGGGCAGGATCCAGATCGCCCGCCAGAAGGGAAAGGTGGACGAGCTGAGGAAGGTTTGCGAGGGACGCTTCCGAGGGGACCTCGGCCTCGCCCACACCAGATGGGCCACCCACGGCACGCCTTCCGAGAGAAACGCCCATCCCCACCGGGCCGGCGACGTGGCCGTCATCCATAACGGCATCGTGGAGAACTACGTGGAGCTGAAAGAGGGCCTCCGCGCCAAGGGACACAAATTCCTCTCCGACACGGACACGGAAGTCATCCCCCACCTCATCTCGGAGCGGCTTAAAGGAGGGGCAGATTTCCCCCAGGCGGTGAGGGCCACCCTCGCCGAGATGACCGGTGCCTACGCCCTCGGCATCATCAGGGAAGGCGAAAAGACGCTCATCGCAGCGAGAAAAGAGAGCCCCCTCGTCCTTGGCCTCGGCGACGGAGAGTTCTTCGTGGCGAGCGACGCCCCGGCCCTCATCGGCAGGACGAACAGGTTCATCTTTCTTGAAGACGACGATATGGCGGTGATGCGGGAGGGCACCCTGACCATCACTGACGCACGCGACCGGATCGTGGACCGGAAGGTCCATACGATAAACTGGACC
>CAYZAF010000582.1:0-2712 GCA_964476435.1 uncultured Syntrophaceae bacterium | reverse complement strand
GTACACGGTCATCTTCAGGAAGGTCTTGACGAGCTGGAAGGTCCTTGCAATCCCCTTGTGGCAGACCTTGTGGGGGGCGAGGCCAGTGATCCGCTCTCCGCGCAGATAGATATCCCCTCTATCCGGGTTGTAGAAAGAGGTAATCACGTTGAAAAGGGTGGACTTACCCGCTCCGTTGGGGCCGATAAGGCCCACTATCTCCTCCTCCACTACGGACAGGTCCACATCTGCGAGAACCTGCAGTCCGCCGAAGCTCTTAGAGACCTTGTCCAAACGCAGAACAGCGCCCTGTGCCATATCTCCGTCCTTTTCTTGTATTATCCAGGGTATTTGACAGGAATTCAAGCATCCGATGCACGTTCCCTCAATTTAGCGCGGCTTTAAGTACCTTCACGCATGATCCGTGAAGAACGGACCCACGATGTGGCTTTAACGCCTTTCCATTGCCCGGCCGTCGAATGCGAGCGTTCCCTTTTCCGGCAAGGCCAGAAGACCAAGAGATCGCCCTAATTCTCACTTAATGGTCCACTAAAACAAAATAGTGTGAAACCACTAAATAGGCCAAGAAAATGCACTAGACTCTTCTGCGAGGCGAGCGAGTGATTGGGGCGGATCTTTGGCGAGCAGAGGTCCTCGAAGGGCCCCGACACCTCTGGACTGACAGGCTCATGGCGTGCGTTGGAAAGACCCTTCTTTCGGGGCCGATTTTCCATGGCCCTCCTCAAGCCGCGCGTACTAGGAAGCCTTCTTCTTCCGCGCAAACGCAAGCCTCTCGGTCAAACCGACGAGGCCGCTAGGCATGAACTTCATGACGACAACAATGAGTATCCCGGCTAGGATCGGCGAGGTCCCCACAAAATATATGTCCGCCAGGTTGAAAACAGCCGTCATGAACAAGGCGCCTATGATGGGGCCAGTTACGGATCCCGCGCCTCCGATGACGCACATGAGAATGGGGTAGAGGGTCCAATCGAGCTTGATGACTGAATCAGGGTTGATGTGAAAGAGGTAGATGCCGTAGAGACTTCCGCAGATACCGCACAGGAAAGCAGAGACTGCCAGAGAGAAGATCTTGTACCCCAGTACATGGACGCCCCGGGAAGCTGCCGAGGTCTCATCTTCCCTGATGGCCCTGAGGGCGAGCCCGATTCTCGACCGGATCACGAAATAGACGACGGCTGTCGAAAAGATGGCGAGGATAAGTCCGGTCCAATAATAGGGCTTCATGGACGAGTAGATCGTTGACGGCAGGTGGAGGCCGTCGGAGGCGCCCGTGAATTTGCCTCCCTTCACGAAGATCACCTGGATGATCTGTCCCATCCCAAGGGTTCCCAAGGCGAAGTAGTCGCCACGAAGCCGGGAGAGGAGGGGGATGCCTATGAGGATGGCGAGGACAACGGGCACGAGGCCGCTCAGGATCATGGTGACCGGGTCGAAGTAGTACCCCGTATGGGTAAGGTTGTGAAGCCAGATGATGCCCGTGGTGTACGCCCCAAGGCCGAAGAACGCATGCTGCCCCATGCTCATCTGTCCCGTATACCCCGCGACGAAGTTCCATGCCTGGGTGATGGTGATGTAGCAGAAGGCCATGAACAGGAAATAGACGATGAAGGACGATTCCGTGTCGACCAGGAAAGGCACTACGGCAAAGGCGAGGATAACGATCACGAGGCCAATGATGGTGAGTCCCGAGTTTCTCATAGTTAAGCCTTTTTCACCGACCGTACGAGAAGGCCTTCAGGCCTCCACATCAGGACGATCAGGAATACCGCGTAGCATATGGCGTCAGTCCAGCCGCCGGGGACGAAGAAGGATGAGAGGCTCTCGATAAGCCCTAGTATGATTCCTCCGAGCAGGGCGCCCGTCACGCTCCCTATACCGCCGATGGCCAGTGAAATCATGCTCTTGAGCACGAAGACGAAGCCGAAGAAAGGGTCGAAGGGGTAGATGGTGGCCATGTCCACCCCTGCGATCCCCGCGAGACCGATGCCCAGGGCAAAGGCCACGCCATTGACCCGGTGCGGGTTGATGCCCATGAGCGTGGCAGAGATGATGTCCTCGGAGGCGGCCCGAACGGCCGTTCCGATGAGTGTCTTTTTCAGGAAAACGACCACCACGCCGGCGGCGAGAAAGGCCATGATGAACCCCGTGAATCTCGTGAAGGGGATGCCGATTCCCCCTAACCGGACCACCGCTGACGTATAGGTCGTGGTGATCGATCTGGGATTTCCCGTCCACCAGACCGTCATGAGGTTCTCGAGGAAGAACATGATGCCGATGGCGATCAAGAGGGAGATATTCTTGTCCTCGGCGGCTGCAGCTTCGGTGAAAAGCCCCCTATAGATGGCGACGCCGAGGAGCGCTGCTATCACGATCACGATGATGAGGGATAGATAGGGGTCGATGCCCAAAAGGGTAAAGAGCCAGTAGCACATGTATGCAAAGAGGATGATGAGGGTCCCGTGGGCGAGGAAGATGATGCGCATGGTGCCGAAGATGAGGCTCAGTCCTATGGCCGCGATCCCGTATATGGCGCCGAATAGGACACCGTTTATGAGGAGCTGGATCACAAGGGAGAAGCTCAACATCTGGAGCATTACTTCTTCCTCCAGCGTTCCCCGACGTAGGCCTTCTGGACCTCGGGGTCGGCGAGAAGGTCCTCGCCCAGGCCGCTCATGACGATCCTGCCGTTTTTCAGCACGTATGCGTGAT
>CAYZAF010000581.1:0-9958 GCA_964476435.1 uncultured Syntrophaceae bacterium | reverse complement strand
CGAAATGGCAGGAATTCAAGAAGAGGTACACGCAGGAGCTTGAGGGGAAGCAGGAGCTTCTCGCAAAGCTGAAGAGAGAGGCCGGGGCCGGGACGATCACGATCCTCTATGCCGCCAGGGACGAAGAGCACAATAATGCTGTGGTGCTGAAGAGCCTCATCGGCTGAAAAAGGCCTGGGCTAGGATGCCGTCAGCCCACCGTCGATGGGCATGACGTGACCGGTGATGAAGGATGAAGCCTCCGAGCAGAGCCACATCACCGCCTCCGCTATCTCCTCCGGTTCTCCCATGCGCTTCATCGGAACGACCTCGATGAGCTTATCCCGCTGCCCCGGCTCAGCGAGGGACAGGTTTTCGGAAAGCTGTGTCCGTGCCGTGAGACCAGGGCATATCACGTTCACGCGGATGCCTGACGTCGCGCATTCGAGGGCTGCCGTCCTCGTGAGCGCGATTAATCCCCCCTTGCTTGCAGCATAGGCTCCGAAGCCAGGGATCGGCTTCAGGCCGCCCACGGATGAGGTGTTGACAATGGACCCCCTGCCCTGTTTAAGCATCTGCCTGATCTCATACTTCATGCAGAGCCAGACGCCTTTCAAGTTGACATCGATCATCCGGTCCCATACGTCTTCTGGACACTCAGCGATAGGAAAGACGCCTATCCGTTTGCCGTCCGGTCCCAGCCCTGCGTTATTGAACGCGTAGTCAAGAGCGCCGAACGTTTCGACACATCCATTGATGAGGGCTTCGACCTCCCTCTCCTTGCATACGTCGCACCTGATGAAGAGAGCCTCACCCCCGGCGTCCCGGATGAGGCGGACCGTCTCTTCCGCACCCCGCACATTCGCGTCGGTCGCCACGGCGACCTTTGCCCCTTCTTTCGCAAATGCCTGGGCCGTGACCCTGCCGATCCCCGAAGCCCCTCCGGTCACCAAGGCTACTTTGCCGCGCATCTCATTCCCCATGGGCCGACTCCTTTCCCGATCTCTCTACCTAACGAACAAGGGCCGGTGCGATAGGAGCCGCCCGGCCGTGCAATCTATCCCCTCCCGTTCTCGTTTCCTGGCCCACCATACCCCGTGGGCCCTTCTGTACTATCCCACAGACCCTTTGTCGGAGTAAATAGTCACCCTTGAACTCGACCCTGTTATCGGCTTTAATTATAGGAATGAAGGAAGAGGAATCCATTTACCAGTTCTTCCACGGGCTGCCGGACTTCATCAAGGAGAGCTCCATCCGCCTGCCCGGAGAAGAGGACGCACCTCCTGAAGGCACCCCTCCACTTGCGCCGGCCCGACAGGCAGATGAAAACGAGGAATTCCTCGACGCCATGAAGGACGTGAAGAGGATTGCCCCGGCCAAGGTGAGGGTCCCCGGGACATCGAGGGCTATGTGCCTTTCACCCAAGCCGGGCCTCAACCGGGAGATGGACGAGATGCTCAAGGACGAGCACGCCCTCAACGTGATCAACCTTCCCGAGTACATGGAAGGCTACGTGGATGACCTCAACCCGTTCGTCATGGAGAAGCTGCGGAACGGCGAATTCTCTATCCAGAGGGTCCTCGATCTCCACGGTCTATCCGCCGATGATGCCCTTGATGCGTTCAGCTCCTTCATGGCTGACGCGGTCCACTCGCACCTTCGCTGCGTGAAGGTCATCCACGGGAGGGGCCTCAAATCGAGGAAAGGACCTGTCCTGAAAGAAAGGCTCAAAGAATGGATCGTCCGGGCCATGCATAGAAAATGGGTTGTCGCCTTTGCCAGCTCGAAGATGGCCGCCGGAGGACCAGGGGCGACCATCATACTGCTTCGGGCCAAGGCCCGAAAGAAAAGACTCCACATCATCGGCTAAAAAGAAGCCTCCCGCACCAGTTTTGTCTTTAAAACAGGAGGTCTATCTGTTATAAGACTTCTTTTAGGAGGAGGCCATGAAAAAAGTCGGGGTGGTCGGTATAGGAAACATGGGGGAGTCCATTATCCGGGCCCTCCTCGGGGCGGGCACGGACAGGGCAGAAATCGTCTCCTTCGAGGTGAAAACCGCGAGAGCCGAGGCAATAGCCAAGTCCTACGGCGTCGAGAGAGCGAAAGATCCGGGGGATTTGGCCGCCCTATGCCACTTTGTGATCCTCGCGGTGAAGCCGCAGGACGCAAAGGCGGCAATAGGCGCCCTGGCGCCATCCATACGCGAATCGAACGTCTTGATCTCCATCATGGCGGGGATCACGACATCAACCATTATGTCCCTTCTCGGCAAGCCGGCAAAGATCGTCAGGGTCATGCCCAATATCTGCATAACCATAGGAGAGGGGGCCCTGGGCATAGCCCCCAACGATCTCCTCTCACAGGATGAGAAGGCTTCCGTAATGGCGCTCCTTGCCCCTCTCGGCCGCATCGTGGAAGTCACCGAAGAACAGATGGACGCGGTCACGGCCCTCGGAGGCAGCGGCCCCGCCTTTGTCCTTACCTTCCTCGAAGCCATGATAGACGGCGGCGTACGCATGGGACTTCCCCGCGACAAGGCTTACACCCTTGCGGTCCAGACGATGAAGGGCACGGTGATGATGCTCGAAAAAGAAGGACTGCACCCCGCGGCCATGAAGGAATCTATCACCTCCCCCGGGGGGACAACCATTGCCGGATTAGTCCTCCTCGACGAAAAAGGCTTCAAAGGGAACGTGGTCAGGGCCCTTGAAGCGGCCCAGAGCCGCGCGAAGGAATTGTCGAAATAATGGACAACGAATACCAGAGTCTACGGCAGCAGATGGTAGATACGCTCGTTGACCGGGGGATACGGGACTCAAAGGTCCTCGCTGCATTCCGGAAAGTTCCCCGCCATCTGTTCCTCGATGAGGCGCTCTGGCCGCAGGCCTATTCCGATTACCCGCTGCCCATAGGGGAGAAGCAGACTATATCCCAGCCCTACATAGTGGCACTCATGACCGAGGCCCTGGGCCTGACCGGAACGGAGAAGGTCCTCGAGATCGGCACCGGCTCGGGCTACCAGACCGCCATCCTCGCGGAGATCGCTGACAGCGTGTACACGATAGAACGCCTGCCAGACCTTGCAAAGAGGGCAAGGAAAACCCTCGACCAGTTGAAGTACACGAATGTCATCATCAGGATCGGCGACGGCACCGGAGGTTGGCGGGACGAGAGCCCGTTTGGAGGCATCATCGTCACTGCTGCGGCGCCGGAGGCGCCTGACCCCCTTCTGCAGCAGCTGGAAATCGGTGGGAGGCTCGTAATTCCCATCGGCAACGAGCAGTTCCAGGATCTCCTCGTCTACTTCAAAGAGGGAGAGGACAGGTACCGCGAGGAGAACCTCGGAGGGTGCAGGTTCGTCAAGCTCATCGGCGAACACGCGTGGAAGGAATAAGTCACCCTGCTGCTCGCAGCAGGGTATCCGAGACACGGAAGCGGGAAGCGAGTCTTTGAGGGGGGAGGCCGGGGCACCCGCTTGCGGGTCGTGGCTTTGCCACTGGAGGGGGCGCTCAAGCCCCAATAATTGATTGCCGACGAGCGAAAAGCGAGGGTGAGGGGGGAGGCTCCGGCAGCTTTGCTGCCGGAGGGGGCGCTGAACCCCAATAATTGTTTGTCTCGCTTTCCGGGAATGCGTCTTCTCCGGCAAGACGCACAATGGGGATCTCAGGAAAAGGGCGATCCCCAGAAAAATGCCCATTTCCAGGCCCGAGTCACGAGGAAGCGCTTCTTCGTAAGGGGCAGATTCAAAAGGCACGGTTCTTGTAAACCCATTGCAGGAAGGAGCAAGGCATATGCGAGCCATATGGTCGGGGGCCATCAGTTTTGGCTTGATACTCATCCCCGTCAAGGTATACACCGCTGTCGAGGAGAGCAGCCTCGATTTGGACATGCTGCGGAAGGGGGACCTCTGCCCCATCCGCTACTCACGGGTCTGCCGCGACACAGGGAAAGAAGTGGCATACGGGGACATCGTCAAGGGATACCAGTACAAGAAGGGCGACTACGTAGTCCTCGAGGACGAGGATTTCAAGCGGGCCAGCGTGCGCAAGACCCAAACGATCGATATTATCGAATTTGCGGACCTCCGCGAGATAGACGCGAAGCTCCTCGCGAAGCCCTACTATCTGGAGCCGACAAAACAGGCGAGAAAGGCATATGCCCTTCTCAGGGAGGCCTTGAAGAAGACAGGAAAAGTAGCAGTGGGAAAGTTTGTCCTGCGTAACAGGGAGCACCTCATCATCCTGAAGCCGGAGAATGATCTCATCGTGCTCGAAGAGATGCGTTTCGCATACGAGATCAAGAAGCCGAACGGCCTCGATCTCCCGGCACGGGAGGAAGCGAGCGACCGGGAGGTGGAGATCGCAATCAAGCTCATCGACCAGCTCACCGAGCCGTTCAGGGCCGAGCAGTTTCACGACACGTACAGGGAGGAGCTGGAGAGGGTGATAGAGGAGAAGGCCCAGGGAAGACCCCATAATGCCGAAGAGGAAAGAATAGTTGCCACGGAGGTCCCCGACCTGATGGCAAGGTTGCGCGAGAGTCTTGAGCAGGCTCGAAAGCGAAAGAGCGCTTAAGCGAGATGCCCTCGCCAGTTTTGCTGATGCCTCCCGAAGAAGCCGATCGTCCATGAAGCTTACCAAATACCGCGCGAAGAGGGACTTCAGCCAGACGCCCGAGCCGTCAGGGCAGGAAGGGGAAGCAAAAGAGGAGCCCCTCCGTTTCGTCGTCCACAAACATGCTGCCTCGCGCCTCCACTGGGATTTGCGCCTCGAACTCGAAGGCGTCCTCAAGAGTTGGGCCATACCCAAAGGCCCCTCCCTCGATCCCGAGGATAAGAAACTGGCCGTAATGGTAGAGGACCACCCCCTTGACTACCAATTCTTCGAAGGGGTGATCCCCGAAGGCAACTACGGGGCAGGAAGCGTCATGATTTGGGACAGGGGCACGTATCAAGCCGTTGGCGCGGCTGACCGGGCGTCGAGCGAGGAAACCCTTCGAAAGGGCCTCGATAAGGGTCACCTCAGCTTCGTACTCGCCGGGCAGAGGCTCAAGGGCGAATTTGCCCTCGTAAGGCTGAAGAGAGGGAAAGGAGAGGACTGGCTGCTCTTGAAGAAGAAAGACCCTTTCGCTGCCCCTGGCGACCTTTCCGGGACCGACACCTCGGCGGCCTCGGGCAGGACCATGAAAGAGATAGAGGCGGGCAAGCCGGACTTGAGCCGCCTCGACCTCCGAGGCGCCGCAAAAGGCCCCATGCCCCTCCACGTGAAACCGATGTTGGCCGTGGCAGTGGAGCATGCCTTTGACCGGCCTGGATGGCTCTTCGAGGTGAAGTGGGATGGATACCGGGCCCTCGGTGAGATCTCAGGCGGCAAGGCGCGCCTCTACTCCAGGCACGACAAGACCCTGAACGGGCAGTTTCCCGCCCTCGCCCAGTCCCTCGCGACGCTGCCCTTTGATGCGCTTCTCGACGGAGAGATCGTCGTGGTCGACCAATCGGGAAGGGCCGATTTCCAATTGCTTCAAGACTATGGGCAATCCGGCAGGGGAGACCTCCTCTACTATGTCTTCGACCTCCTCTACATCGAGGGCTTCGACCTTAAGATGCTGCCCCTCAGCCGCAGGAAGGGGATATTGCGAGAGGTCCTGCCCAGTATGCCTTTCGTCAGGCTGAGCGATCACGTGGAGGCGGAAGGGTCAGCCCTCTTCGATGCAGCGAGGGAAAACAACATCGAAGGGATAATGGCAAAGGACGGGCAAAGCCCCTACCGGGCAGGCCAAAGGAGCCGCGATTGGCTAAAAGTCAAGGCACACCAGCAGCAGGAGGCAGTCATAGGGGGCTTCACGAGGCCCGGAGGCGGCCGCAAGGGCTTCGGAGCCCTCGTCCTTGGGGTCTACGACCATGGAAGCCTCGTCTATATAGGCCACGCGGGCGGTGGCTTCACTGACGAGCAGCTCGGCTCCCTCCTGCGCCAGCTCGAACCCCTCGCCGTCGAGGAGTCCCCCTTCGAGCAGGCGCCCAAGACAAACACGCAAGTGACCTGGGTAGAGCCACGCCTCGTATGCGAAGTCCGTTTTTCTGAATGGACGGACGAAGGGCTCATGCGCCACCCTGTCTTTCTGGGCATGAGGGACGACGTGGACCCCAAGGAGGTAAAAAGGGAGGTACCAGAAGCTGCGCCAATCGGGGCCGCTGCCATGGCAGCACAAACCAGCCCTGTGGGCGGGGAGCTTCACAATAAGGCTTCCGCGGCTCCCCTGGCGGAAAGCCTGCGGAGGAGGTCGCTTACGCTGCCAGCAGGCGCCTCGAAGGGAGGAAAAGGGAGCATGGCCATCATCAATGACACGAAGGTGGAGGTGACGCACCCGGAGAAAGTGTTCTGGCCCGAGGAAGGCTACACGAAAGGGCACGTCGTCGACTACTACCGCGCCGTGGCCCCCTTCATCCTGCCCTTTCTCAAGGACCGCCCCGAGTCGCTCCACCGCCACCCGGACGGCATATGGGGGGATGCATTCTTTCAGAAGAACGTGGAGCACCAGGTGCCGGACTGGATTGAGACCGTGCCGATCCGGTCAGAATCGGAAGGGAGGGAGAAGCGCTATCTGCTGTGCCAGGATGAGGCGGCCCTGGTCTACATGGCCAACCTCGGCTGCATCGAGATCAACCCGTGGCACTCGAGGAAGGGCAGCCTGGACAGCCCGGATTTCATGGTCCTCGACCTTGATCCTCTCGACGTCCCATTCGATGACGTGGTGGCTGCGGCACAGGCCACGCACGATGTGCTCACCGAGATCAATGCGAAAGGCTTGTGCAAGACCTCCGGCGCCACGGGACTCCACATCTACGTCTCCTTAAGCCACCGATATACGTACGAGCAGTCCACGCAATTCGCAAGGCTCATCAATCTTGCAGTGCTCGCGCGTCTCCCCCGCATTACGAGCGTGGAGAGGAGCCCTGAAAAGAGGCACGGCAAGGTCTATCTCGACTACCTGCAGAACGCGCGCGGCCAGACCCTTGTTGCGCCCTATTCCTTGAGGCCCAGAAAGGGCGCGCCTGTGTCCACGCCGCTTCGGTGGGAAGAGGTGGATGGAGGGCTCGATCCTTTGCGGTTCACCATAGAAACCATGCCGGAGAGGCTCCGGCTCGTGGGAGATCTCTGGAAGGACGTGCTGGGCCCCGGCATCGACATGGAGCGATGCCTGACGCGCCTGGAAGGCATCCTCTCCTGAGAAGGCCGTGGGGACTACGTCTGCCGTGCCCGACAAATTCCCCTTGACATTGGCACAAAATTCGCATAGAGTAACGTCTATGAATAGGAAGGCAGGTGTGTACTACTTTTACTTCTTTAGCACGCACCCAGGTGGCTTTGTGCCTTGATTTAGGCGCTAAAGGCCATGGGTGCAAAGTGAGGCCCATGGCCTTCGAGTTTTCAAAAGGGGCTGTGGCGATCCGCAGCCCCTTTTCTTTTTTGGAGGGGTTTAATGATCGTATCGAGGAGCATGAACAGGCTGATTGAGGACCAGGAAGGGTGGACAAGGAAGATGTTCGAGGCCGCCATCCAGATGAGAAAGACGTTCGGGCCGGAGAACATCTATGATTTCTCCCTGGGCAATCCTGACATAGAGCCCCCGCCGGCGGTGAAACAGAAGCTCATCACTTCCCTTGGGGGGTCTTGCCCGGGCATGCACCGTTACATGCCGAACAACGGCTACGAGGATGTCAGAGAGGAGATAGCTGCGTACCTGGCGGAGCGCACGGGTCTGCCTTTCACGTCACGCCACGTGTTCATGTCCGTCGGGTGCGCAGGGGCCCTCAACATCCTTTTCAAGACCATGCTGAACGCTGGGGACGAGGTGATCCTTCCCAGCCCGTTCTTCTGGGAATTCAAGAACTACGTTGAGAATTTCGGCGGCGTCCCGAAGTTCGTGGAGACGGGGGAGGATTTCCAGCTGGACATCGATGCCATTGAGAGGGCCATCACCTCCAAGACTAAGGCTATACTCCTCAACAGCCCCAATAACCCTACCGGAGCCGTCTACAACGAGGCGAGCCTGAGAAAGGTTGCAGCTCTCCTCCAGAGGGAGAGAAAAAAAGGCCGGGAGATCTACCTGGTTGCCGACGAGGCGTATAGAAAGATCATCTATACGAAAGAGCCGCTCCCCGACCTCTTCGCCATTTACGACCTCGTCATAATTGCCACGTCCCATTCGAAGGACCTCGCCCTGCCGGGAGAGAGGATCGGCTATCTCGCCATTTCGCCCCATATCGCGAACGTGGATCTCCTCGTTTCAGGGCTCATGATCGCCATCAGGGCCCTCGGCTTCGTCAACGCGCCTGCTCTGTTCCAGCGCGTCGTGGCCGAGTTCCAGCGCAACTCCGTGAGCATAGCCTCCTACCGCGAGAAAAGGGATCTCCTTTACGGGACCCTCATCGAAGCGGGATTCGACTGCGTGGAGCCCATGGGTGCATTCTACATGTTCCCCAAGTCACCCCTTCAGGACGAGGTCGAGTTCGTTTTCAGGATGCAGGAGGAAGAGCGGATTCTCGTCGTGCCCGGGCGCGGCTTCGGGAGAAAGGGCTACTTCCGTATCGCCTATTGCGTTCCGCTGGAGACGATACAAAAGGCCGTGCCTGGGTTCTTGCGGGCCGGAAAGCGCTACATAGGGAGGTAGGGAATGGTGGTATCGAACAGAATATCGAGGCTCATGGAAAACTCGTCGTGGATCAGGGCCATGTTCGAGGAAGGGGAGAAGCTGAAGAAGGCCTACGGCCCAGAGAACATCTTCGACTTTACCCTCGGCAATCCCATCACGGAGCCGCCCAGGGAGCTGAAGAGGGAGATTTGTAACCTCGTATCGAGGGAAACGAGGGGTATGCACCGGTACATGTCCAACAGCGGCTACGAGGACGTACGGGAGCAGATAGCGGCGTTCCATCGAGAGAACTCCCGCCTTCCTTTCACAGGCAGCCATATCATTATGACCGTGGGCTCTGCGGGCGGCATCAACGTCGCCCTCAAGGCGCTTCTCGACCCTGGGGACGAGGTCATCGTTCTTTCCCCCTTCTTCGTCGAATTCATGTTCTACATAGAGAATCACGGCGGCATCATGAAACTGGTGGAAACGCGGGAAGATTTCCACCTGGATGTCAGCGCCATCGAAAAAGCGATCACTGGCAAAACAAAGGCGATCCTCGTGAACTCCCCGAACAACCCTACGGGCGCAGTCTACAATGAGGAAGAAATGAAGGAGCTGGCCGCCCTTCTCCGGAAAAAGAGGGGCGAAGGGCAGCGTATCGTCCTTGTCTCCGATGAGGCCTACAGGAAGATCGTCTTCGACGACGTCGTCCTGCCGGATGTTTTCAACCTATACGAAGACACTGTCGGCGTCTTCTCCCATTCGAAGGACCTGGGCCTGGCCGGCGAGCGGATCGGCTACATAGCCGTCTCTCCCCTGATAGAGGACAAGGGGCTCATCGACGCCATGATCTTTGCCAATAGGATCCTCGGCTTCATCAATGCCCCTGCCCTCATGCAGAGGCTGGTGGGCAGGTATCAGAAGAATAGCGTGGACATCGCTGACTACCGGAAGAGGAGAGACGCCATATACTCCATCCTCGTGGAAGCCGGCTTTGAGGTAGACCTTCCCAAAGGCACCTTTTACATCTTCCCCAAATCCCCCATTGAAGACGACATAGAGCTGATCAGGATCATGCTGGAGCATCGGATACTGGCAGTGCCTGGTGTGGGGTTCGGAAGGAAAGGATACTTCCGCCTCGCCTATTGCGTCGAGATGGAGGTGATCGAAAGGTCGAGGGAAGCCTTTCTCGAGGTGGGGACCCTTTTTTAGCTGGGTAAAGACGTCGGAGGATCGGATGGATCTTGGACTGAAGGACAAGGTGGCGCTCGTGACAGGCGCCGGCAGCCAGGTAGGCTTTGGCAAAGGCATCTGTCTGATCCTTGCTGCTGAGGGGTGCGACATC
>CAYZAF010000580.1:0-2820 GCA_964476435.1 uncultured Syntrophaceae bacterium | reverse complement strand
TCCCTCTTTTCTGCCGATCATGCGAAGCGCAAGGGGGTCATCGAATACCTTCGGATCATCCAGAAGTTGATGCGCAGCACGCCGCATGGCAGCGCGCTCCGCCGTTGCACTCGGTCGGTTCTCTCTCATAGGGAGCTACCTCCCCTAAAGTATACTTCGAAAAAACCCTCAAGGCCCCTATCCTAATTCCAATTCTAAATCATGACGATATCGAGGCGCCGAGGAAGGAGCGACGAAGGTGTACAGTTGCAGTACATCGGGGAGCAGATGACGAAGGCAACAAAGATAGCGCCGAGTTGGAATTGGAATAAGACAAAGAAAGCGGGCTTAACCGCATTGGCAGGTCCGCCGATCATATTGTAGAGTAGAGTCTCGTCATTGGAGGGGGTCCAAAATGGCCGGTTATGAGAGCGCAAGATCGAGCATCCTCATTCTTTCCCTCTGTGTGTGCCTTATGGCGCCTTTCCTTGCGGCCTCGACGCCGCCGGCCCTGGCCGCAGAAAATGAGCTGACCGTTCAACGGGACGAGGAGAAGACCGTCTACAGCATCGGCCGGGACAACCAAAACAGGAAGGAAGAGGAGCAAGAGACGGAAAAGGCCTGGGACATGCTCAAGCATGGAGGCATTACCGTGGACACACGGAAGGGCCGTCCCTCACAGGGAGAGCCTGCCCAGCCTCCCGCCACGAAATAGAATCGCCCGGCTTCGTCTTCCTCCCCACAAAACTACGGAAGCTTAAGCAGTCCCCACCCAGTGACCCTACTCCGCCCTGTGTAGGTCCTTCTTTCTCCTGTCCAGGATCGTCAAGATTGCCACGAAGGCGCCCAGGAGGATGAAGGCTCCCCGTAGACGCTCCCCCACCTCTGGCCGCGTTGCCACGCCCAGGAATCCTGTGGCGTCATAGACGCCGTGGATGAGCGCTGGTATGAGAAGGTTGCCCCCCGAAAGGTAATAGGCAACGGCGAGGGCCATGCCGATTGCCACGACGTCGATAAAGGGGACCGCCGCCGCCACGCCGTAAACGATGGCGTAATAAAGGTGAACGACAGCGAAGAGGAGCGATGAGATAAAGGCGAAGGCAACCCAGTGGCGCACGCCGAAAAGGCTCAGGAGGCCGCCGAACACGAAGCCGCGGAATATGAACTCCTCGCACGGTCCCACAACAACGATGGACGCTGCCACCATGACCCACGCCATCTTGTGGGGCACGTCGAGGATGGGCAGCTGCTTGTGCAGGGCCGTGAGAGCCCTTGGATCGAGTCCCTTGAGCGCGGCAGCAGCGGCGAGAGATGCGACGCTGCCGGCAACGGCGAATACCCCGAAAGAGGCGAGCCCTATCCTAAATGCGGCAGGGGTATCATGAAACGCCTTCCTCAAGAGAGGGGCCCCGCAGATGAACCCTATGACCGCTATCGAGATGCCGTATACCCAAAAAACACCTGCAATGACGTTTATGCCGGTTATGAGATACTGGGAGTACGATGAGACGAATATGGCAGAAAGGCCCACGAGATAGCCCCTTTTCGTCACGCAACGGGGCCATCCGCTGTCTGATGAGCCCATCCATGGACCGTTGCCGCTCATAGTTCCCCGCTTTTATTGCTTACCCTTCAGGTCTCTTGCCCATCCGTGACGCGGATCCCGTAAGGACGATGGAACTGCCTTCCCTGACAGCTGCCTTTAGCAAGCTGTCTCACAAGGCCAAAAGAAGAGCGAGCCATCTCGCCCCTGCCTTCAAGTCCACATAGAATCTCGTGTTCGGCTGCGCGATTGTCAAGGAAGAACTGCTAAAAAGGCCGGATTTATCGCGCGCGTCCCCCGGAGAGGGCCGTGTGAGAAAGTCTCCATGGTCTTGCCCCCCTAATGTTTCCCATGGCTTTTAGGGCCTTCCAGGGTCTACAATGCAAGATAAGGCTTGAACGAAAGGCCTGCGGGGGCTCAATGAAAGTGTCAAGGATCGTCTCAGGCGGCCAGACGGGTGTCGACCGCGCCGCCCTCGACTTTGCGATCAGCCGCGGCATCGAGCACGGCGGGTGGGTGCCCAGGGGCCGCAAGGCCGAGGACGGCCCCGTGCCGCCCTCCTACAACGTAGCGGAGACCAAGACGCGCCGCTACGCGGAAAGGACGCGCCGCAACGTCCTCGATTCCGACGGGACCCTCCTCATCTACGAAGGACGCATATCAGGGGGAACGGCCCTCACGAGGCTCGTTGCGCTCCACGCGGGCAAGCCATATATGGCCATCGATATCTCCAAGACGGAGGCGGCGGGCGCTGCAAAGGCTATAGGTCAGTGGATCGGAAGGAACAACATTTCCTTCCTCAACGTGGCGGGGCCCAGGGAGTCGCAGAGGCCGGGGATCTACGATAGGGCCCGCGCCCTCCTCGAGCTTCTCTTCAGCGATCCGGTTTAACATGGCTCGCCGCCCCAACTACCTCTCGGCGAGCCGCTTCCTGAGCGCCTCTTCATCGATGGGGATCGAGACTACCTTCCTCGTGTCCCTCTCGCCTGCAACAATGGCTACATCCCTTCTCTTCACGCCGAGAATTTCGGAGATATACTCGATGAGCTCCTCGTTCGCCCGTCCTTTCAGGGGCTTCGAGAGGATCTTCACCAGGAGGCGCGATCCTTCGAGCCTCATCTCGCGCCTGCGCGCTCCGGCGATCACCTTGACATCTATGTTCACGGGAGGAAGGTCTCCCTATGGATGATGACCCTGTAGAGGGCTTCCTGAACGAACCAGATCAGGGCGAGCAGAATGATCGGCGAAATGTCGACCATGCCGATCCTCGTGGGGATGATCCGTGAGATTCGGTACGT
>CAYZAF010000579.1:0-2340 GCA_964476435.1 uncultured Syntrophaceae bacterium | reverse complement strand
AAACACTGTACCCTCTGGAATTGAGTTTTCCTCTTCACCTTCTTCAGCAACCGAGCCAAGGACTCTTTGGAACCCGACGGCAAGGGCGCAGGTCTTCTCATAGGACCTCCTGAAGGAGAAATAAACTCCAGGAGTCATTCTACCATTAGTGCTCGATAGATAGCAACTATGTATCAGCCCCTCTCCGCTTTTAGTCAGGTAGTCCTATCGCTTTCCCGTGCAGACGAGATAGACCTCGGCGCTGACGCCTCTGGAAGCCCTGGGCTTGAAGAGAACGACCCGGGAAAAAAGGGGCCTCAAATCAGCGGCCATGTCTTTCAGCTCCGGGCTGAAAAAGACCTTGATTGCGAAGTTCCCGCCCTTTTTCAGGCCCTCCCTGACCATCCTCTTGACCGCCAGATAGAGATCGAGCATGTGCGCCTGATCGACCTCCCTTATCCCCGAAAGATTCGGGGCCACATCGGACGTGATGACATCGAAAGAGGGAAGATGCAGCTCCTTGAGCAAATCCCCTACGTCAAGGCTCGTTATGTCCGCGCGCTTATATACGATGTTGTCCCCCTTAAGGGGAGCGATGGGGAGGATGTCGAGACCGACCACCAGGCCGTTTCCGCCCACGAGAGAAGATTCCGCCTGGAGCCAGCTGCCCGGTGCAGCCCCGAGGTCGAGGACCCTGTCGCCCGCCTTGATGAGCCTGAACCGCTGCTGGATCTCCTCCAGCTTGTAGACGCTCCTTGCGCGGAACCCTTCCTTCTTTGCCTTTTCATAAAAGGTATCTTTCACGACATAGCGGGGCATGGCAGAGACGCCCTACCGCGATACGAGCGAGCGGGGATCTATGATAACCCCCGGCTCCTGCTCCAGCTCGTCCTTCTTCTGAAGGGCCTTCCGCAGGAAAAAGAGAAAAGCCTTGAGCACCCCTTCCTCGTTTTTCAAAAGATCGACGAGGGCCTCGTAGTTGGCCTTCTCGCCGAGGGAGTAAAAGAGGTAGGCCGTATCCTCGAGCATCCTCTTGAACGCGGGAAGTCTTGATTTGACGTCCTCTTTCCCGAGAAGCTCTTCGAGGAAACTCTCAGTCCTTTCCTGAATGAGGTGAGGGGGAATGACTATGGCAGGGTTGGTGACGTCCTTGAGCCTCTTCCGGTCTTCCTCCATGCCCTTCCAATCCAATGCGAAGGGACTGAGTATATCTGAGTCCAGGACCGCATCCAGGCTCGCAGGGGCCGAGGAGCCTCTCCCTTCCAGGAGATAGACATCCGCCGGTCTCTCCACTTCTTCCTTCGAGGAAGCCACGAGGTGCATGAGCGTCCTCACGTCGTCGCCGTGCCTGCCCGAGGCCGCCGACGCCTCCTCCAGCAGAAAGGCTGCATAGGAGGCGGATATGGGGGTCAGCACCATGGGCCTCCGCGTTTTTGAGGTGTATTCGAGGACGATTTCCCCAAGCTCTTCCCTGCTTATCTCGAAACTCCTCAATTCCTCCAGTCCCCTTGAGAAACTGGTGGCACCGTGGACGAAGAGGAATTCGTTCTTCTTCCTCTGCACGGCGACGAGGACGGCCCTCGTCTGTCCGGCATCGTAGTTGGACAGGAGGGCGTGCGTCTCCCTGGCGACCTCCGACTTCTTCAGGACGGATTCGCCGGAGGCCCTCGGCTCCGGGGCTGGGACGCCCAGGGTCCTGAGAATGAAAAGGCTCTTCTTGATCAGCTTCTGCAGCCTTTTGTCTGCCTCTTCGGCATAGAGGAGGGCGAGAAACGCCGCGGCGTTCGGACTCTTCATCCTCCCCGTCCGGACGATAAGCTCCCCGAGTTCGATCGCAGGCAGAGCCAAGGCCTCTCTTGCGGCTCTCTCGATCTGGCCGCTTTCGATGTCCCTCACGATCTCTTCCATAGCCCATTCTTTCATATACGGCCTTGGAAGTCAATGGCAGGACTACCGCGTTCGTAGGGAATGCATCTGCATTTTTCCCAAGGGAGCGTTACACTATCGCGCCCTAGCAGCCCTCATTCCTCCAAAGCGCTTTGCAGACCTTTACTCCCCATTGACGGCAAGGCCATTCTTTGCGATCCGCTAGAGCGCCCCCCTGCACGGCCTCCCGTCCCTTCCGGTTCTCTTCTTCTACCGCGGACCCTTCCTGCCGTCAAAGAAAAGACTACTCTGTAAGGACCAGACCCCCGTCCGCTTACGAAGGCTATTCCTTCCGATTCGCTTGAGCGCTTCCGGTGCTGACCCGTCTAGACGGAAAGACTCGCTCACGCTCGATTGCGTCACCACCCGCGGCCCCGTAACTGTGGTGGCCGCGGGTTCCTGCCCTTTAGATCTGCTATGTGGTGCTCCGCAAAC
>CAYZAF010000578.1:0-11136 GCA_964476435.1 uncultured Syntrophaceae bacterium | reverse complement strand
GTCTTGACGCGGGCTCCCAGCGCAAGGAGGGCGGGAGCGGTGTCGCTCGGGTGGACTGCATAGCAGCCGCCTTCCACGCTTCCCCCGAATATGGAGTGGAAGCGGTTGTCCCCCTCGATGGCGTAACACCTTCCGCCGCCTTTTCTCATGCAGGGGAAGCGGTTGTTGGCGTTCCTATAGTACCAGCACCTGATGTCCTGGCAGATGTTGCCGCCAATGGTGCCCATGGCGCGCAGGTGGGGGGAAGCGCACCTTTGCGCACCCTCCGCGAGGGCAGGGTATCTCTCCTTTATCGCCTCGCTTGCGGCGATGTCCTCAAGCCTGGTGAGGGCACCGATCCTCGTCGCACGGTCCGAAACCTCGATGAAGTCGAGGCCGGCAACGCTCTTTATGTTTACAAGGGCCTCGGGGTAAGAGGGGAGTATGCGATCCTTCATCTTGCCCAGGATGTCCGTGCCTCCCGCTATTATCCTGGCCCTGCCTCCGTATCTACGCAGGATCGCTGCTGCCTCGCGGAGCGTCCCCGGGTTGAAATGTGCGAATGTCCTCATCGCTAGCCTCCTTTAAGCCTTGCCCAGGGCCTTGAGCACCCTCTCCGGCGTGATCGGGAAATCATCGACCCACACCCCGATCGCGTTATAGACAGCCGGGCCGATGAGCGCCGGGACTACCGTCGCCACATCCTCGCCGATGCCGACTGCCCCGTAGGGCCCGTACCCCATTCCCGTCTCGACGAGCAGCGTGTCCACCGTGCCGATGTCGAGGATAGTTGCTATCTTGTAATCGATGAGGCTGCCGTTGAGCATGACGCCTGTTATCGGGTCGTGGATAACCTCCTCGCTCCTGCCCCTGCCCACGCCCATGTAAGTGCCCCCATACTGCTGGCCTTCGCAGCCTTCCCAGCTTACCACCTTGCCCACGTCGTTGACGTTGACCACCTTGGTCACGAGGACCTCACCCGTCTCCGTATCCACCTCCACCTCCATGAAGTGGGCCTGCCTGCAGAGGCGAAGGCGCGCATCGGAGTAAGCGCCCTGCTGCACGTGATAGCTGTATGCAAAGAGGGGCTCGACAAAATCGGCCCTCGGTGCGCCCCTGCCCATCTCCGGCTGGCTCGTGAAAGGCCCCTCGACCCCGTCAGGGCCTACAAGGGCGCCTATGGTCATGGTGATCGAAGGGTCGGCTTTGACGAAGATGACGCTCTCCTTGATATCGAGGTCTTCCGGCCTATATCCCTGAAAACGGGCGGGGAAGCTCCCCCTCTGGGTCTTGCCCGTCGGCCTTGTGGCCACTTCAAGTATCCTCCGTTTGAGCCTTCTGGCCGCATGGCGCAAGGCAAAGCCGTTGATGCAGAGGTTCGTGGAAGAGTCGGGCGTCATGGCCACGAAGCCGGGATACTCGTGGGGCCTATAGAAGACATCCTCCATGCGCATGCCTATCTCGTCGGCCGCGATCTGGCAGTAGGCGGTCTCCGCGTTCACCCCAACGTCTGCCCTGATGGCGAGGATGCTCGCGCTCCCATCGGTCCTCTCGATCCTGATGGCCATCTCGCTCGTGCCTGAGGAGTCTTCCCATTCGTGGGTCCATGTGAAGCCCATGCCGTGCATCCTTCCGTTGGCGAGGCGCCTGGTACCGGCCAGGTGCCATTTCTCTTTCCAGCCCATGGCAGCCATGCCCTTCTCCACGCATTCCCTCAAGGAATCGCGCACCTTGAATCCCATGTCGGCCTTGGCTTTGGCGAGCCATGCCATGTCGTGTCCTTCTGCCCCGTCGTTCTTGAGGGCGACTTCGACTGGGTCCAAGCCGAGGGCCGCGGCAACGTGGTCGAAGACGAGGCTCTGGGTATGGCAATTCGCGTTCTGCTCGCACCGCGTTGCCACGGTGATCCCCTTGTTCACCTGCACGGCGATCATCTTGCCATATACGTTGGGGATGCAGGTATTCTCGATGAGGTGCTGGACCACGCCGAAAAGGGGGAAGAGCGTGTTGGCGAGGAGCACCCGCGCCTCCACGGCAATGATCGTGCCGTCCTTCTTCGCCCCCACCTTGGCGTAGTAGACCCCTTCGTCCATCTCGCCGCCGTAGAAATCCTCCCGCCTCGAAAAGAGCCATTTCACGGGCTTTCCGGTCCTTCGCGCTACGAGGGCTGCGCAGTAGTGGCCGCCCATGTTCCAGGGCACCTGGCTCCATCCGCCGAAGCTCGCGCCCTGGTATGGGCAATGCATCTGGATCCGGTTCATGGGAATGCCCCCGAACCACGAGGAGACGACGCGCTTCGAGATGTGGGGCCGCTGCTGCTTGACCCAGAGCTCCGGGTACTCGCCGTTCCAGCGGAAGACACCGCAGGGCCTCTCCGGCCCTACCCATGTGTGATGGAAGCGCTCGGACCTGAACTCCACGATCACGTCCGCCTCGGCAAAGCCTGACGCCACGTCCCCGCGCCGGGTTACATCCATGAACCCCTCGTTGTAGTGGTTGCTGTCAGGGTAGGTCTCCGGATTGGCCAGCACGACCCCCGGTTTCAGGGCATCCTCCGAGTGGAGCACAAAGGGGCGGAATTCCCACTCCACGTCGATGAGGCGCAGGGCCTCATCCGCGATATCCTCCGTGTCCGCTGCCACGAAAGCACCCACTTCCTCTCCCTCGAAATGGGCGACCCGGGGGAGCACGGGTACGGCGGACGGGGGGTGGCCGCCGAGGTCTGCAATGGCGGGAAGGTCCGGGTCGTCGTACCTGAGCACTGCCCTGACGCCGGGCAGGCTTTCTGTCCTGCTCGTGTCCATCCGTTTTATCTCGGCATGAGGAAAGGGCGACGTGAAGAACTTTCCGTACAGCATGCCGGGCAGCTGCATGTCCATGGTATAGACAGCCCGTCCCGCTGCCTTCTCGTACCCGTCCAGGCGGCGGACGCCCCGCTTCCCGATATTGTGGTATGTATCGAGGGGGGCCTTGTCAAAGACCATATTGTCGAACATTTCCGTTTCGTCGAACACTCTCTCGTCATCCGTCATGCGTCACCCAGCTCCATACGCAGTTTCAGCCTTTTCCCCTATGCTTTCCCCAGGGCAGCGAGCACCTTGTCGGGCGTCACCGGTCCGTCGTCCACCCACCTGCCTATGGCATTGTAAATCGCGCCTTCGAGGAGGTAGGTGGTGACCGTGGCAACCACCTCGCCGACGCCAACGGACCCGTAGGGGCCGTACCCCATGCCCGTCTCGACGATGAGTGTGTCCACGCTGCCTATGTCGTTCATGGTGGCGACCTTGTAGTCCACGAGGTTGCCGTTGAGGAGGACCCCCGTCTTTTCGTCCCACACGTACTCTTCGCACCTGTTGCGGCCTACGCCCATGAAGGTTCCGCCATACTGCTGCCCCTCCACGCCCTCCGGCGAGAGGGCCTTGCCCACGTCGTTCACGTTGACCACGCGCTGAACCTCGACCTCTCCCGTCTCCGTGTCGACCTCCACTTCGCAGAAATGGGCCTGCCTGCACAGCCGGTGCCTGCCCTCTTCTATCCCGAACCTTCCCTGCCGGTGCCAGGCCCAGACGTAAACGGGCGGGTGGGAGGTATGTTGAATGGCGGCATAGTCGTTCTTGTTGCGCAGTATGCTTCCGCGGATGTCGAGGGCCACCTCAGCCACGGTTTTTCTTATTGACGGGTCAGCCTTGACGAAAATGACGCTCTCTTTCACATCGAGATCTTCCGGCGAGTATCCGGGGAAGGCAGCAGGGACCTCGTACTCGATCACGCCAGAGGGGGTGGTCGCCGTTTCGAGGAGCTTCTGCTTGGCCATCCTTCCCAGCTTCTGCATCAGGTACCCGTTCGTAGTAAGGTTGCAGGAGCCGTCGGGAGTCATGAGGGGAAGGTAGGCGTCGTCCTGGTTGCGAAAGAAGACGTCCTCAGGCCTCATGCCGAGCTCTTCCGCAATGATCTGGCAGTACGTGGTCTCCGCATTCACCCCAACGTCTGCCCTGATGCCGATGATATTTACCGTGCCGTCGGGCTGGATCATGAGCCCCGCACTCGCCGCACCCCTCGTGTCGTCCCACTCATGGGTCCACGTGAAGCCCATGCCGTGCACGC
This sequence comes from uncultured Syntrophaceae bacterium, assembly GCA_964476435.1. Classification (GTDB taxonomy): domain Bacteria; phylum Desulfobacterota; class Syntrophorhabdia; order Syntrophorhabdales; family WCHB1-27; genus CAVVNC01. The sequence goes on along the minus strand of CAYZAF010000578.1, from coordinate 7,053 downwards.
GGCCGTTGGGAAGCTTCCTCGCGCCTGGGGCGTGCCATTTCCTCTCCCAGTCGATTGCCTTTTTCCCCGCCTCTATGCATTCGGCGAGGCTGTCCCTCGCAGGGAAACCGTGGGAGCTCTTGAACTCCGCGAGAAAGCTGACATCCCTTCCCTCGCAGCCGTCGTTCTTGAGGGCGACCTCAGTAGGGTCGAGCATGAGCTCGGCAGCCACGTGGTTGAACACGTGGGTCAGACAGGAGGAGGGCGGCTGCTGCTCGCATCGGAGCGCGTGGGTGGGTCCCTTGTTCACCTGGACAAGGACTGTCTCGGAAAGGATATTGGGGATGCGCGTATTCTCGAACAGGTGGCCGGCTGCCTCGATGGCCATATTCTCGAAGATTGTCCTCACCTTCACGGCAGTGATGGTCCCGTCCAGCTTCATGCCCACCTTGTACTCAGCTGACATGGCGTCCATGGAGCCGAAGGTGAAATCGTCCCTCCTGTTGAAGACCCACTTTACGGGCTTTCCCGTCCGTTTCGCGATGATGGCGGCCACGCACGTGGGCACCATGCTGTAGTCGACCCAGTTCCACCCCCCGAACATGCCGCCGTTGTAAGGGGCATTGATCTTGATCTTGCTCATGGGGAGGTCGGGATACCACTGGTGGACGACCCACTTGTGCTCCCACGGGTGCTGATGGTGCACCCACAGCTCGGCGCACTCGCCTTCCCATCGCATGATGCCGCTCAAGGGCTCCGCATCAGCACACCCGTTATAGCGCCTCCTTGTCTTGAACTCTATGATCCGGTCCGCCTCTGCGAACCCCTTGTCAACGTCGCCGAACCTGAAAGCCTCTCCTGCACCGAAAAAGAAGGGAAGCCTGTTTGAAGGCCCCAGCCACTCCGGCCTCGCGGGCGGTGCATCCGGTGCGATCGCAGCCTCCGGGTCGAGCACGAAGGGGCGCTGCTCCCATTCGACCCTCACCAGGGAGAGGGCCTCGTTCGCTATGTCCTCCGTATCGGCTGCGATGGCCACGCCCAGCTGCTGCCCCTCGAAATAGGCGCTGGCGGAGAGGATCTCCTCTTCCACCCCCTGGGTGCTCGCAGCCCTCCTACCCATGATCTCCGGATCGTCGTACCTCAGCACGCTTCTCACGCCTGGCAGGCCTTCAGCTTTGCTCGTATCCATACTTCTTATGCGGGCATTGGGAAAGGGGGAGGTGAGGAACCTCGTGTGGAGCATGCCGGGCAGGTTGATGTCCCTCGTGTAGACAGCCTTGCCGCTCGCCTTCCGCTGCCCGTCGATGCGGCGCATCCCCCTTTTTCCCACGATCGAGAAGGTCTCAGGGATGTACCTGTCGTGCTCCATGGGGTTGACAGGCATGATCTTCGGGTCTAGCGCCATGTTCCTATCCCTCCGAAGAGGCGCGCAGTCTCCTGGCTGCCTGAAGCACGGCCTTGGGATGCTGCGGGTAGGTGCCGCACCGGCACAGGTTGCCTGCCAGTTCCTCCCTGATTTCCTCTTCCGTAGGGTCGATATTCCTGTCGAGGAGGGCCTTCGCCGACACGACGAAGCCGGGCGTGCAGTAGCCGCACTGCATGCAGTGGTTTTTCACGTATTCCTCGATGAGGGGATGATCAATGGCCGCGATGCCCTCGACCGTCTCTATCCTCTTGCCGTCGCACTCTATGGCGAGGGTCATGCAGGAGAGGATGGCCCGCCCATCCATGATCACCGTGCAGGAGCCGCAGGCTCCCCGGTCGCACATCTGCTTGGCGCCGGTAAAGCCGAGCTTGTCGTGGATGAGGTAATAGAGCGTCCATTCGGGCCGGACCTGCTGCTTGTATACCTGCCCGTTGATGGTAAGGGTGATCGTGCCTGGGGGCTCGGGTATCGCCTGACCGCGGTGGCTGGCGAGGAGATGCTCCCTCACCGCCTCGTAGGCATCGAAACCGGCTGAGCAATAGGGGCACGCAAAGCCGGGCGACTTACTCGATTTTTGTCGTTTCACTTTTCTCTACCTCCTTGAAAATGCGTGAGGGAGCCATAGACGATTGACCCCTATCCCCTTATCCCACCCAGGCTCTTTGCGAGCAGCGATTGCTCGACGCGGATCTCATATTCTCCCCTGAAGTACTCCAGGGTATCGAGAACCGCTAGGGGGGCCGCCTGTCCGAGCCCGCAGAGCGAGGAAAGGGCCATGGCATTGGACAGGTCTTCGAGGATCTCGATGTCGTCCGGCCCGCCCTCGCCTTTCGCGAGCCTGTCAAGGATCTCGACCATCATCTCCGTGCCTTCCCGGCACGGCGTGCATTTGCCGCACGACTCATCCGCGAAGAACTCGCACGTCCGACGGACGACGTCGATCACATCCCTGCTCTCGTCGTATACGGTAACTGCGCCCGAGCCGAGGACCGTCTCGAAGGCCAGAGGCACGTCCATGGCCCGGGCCGGGATGATCCTGCCCGCCGCGCCTCCCACCTGCACCATCCGGGCGTTCGAGGCGCCTGCCATGTCCATTACCAGTTCGGACAAGAGACTGCCCAGCTCAACCTCGTACACGCCGGGCCTTGCCACGTCCCCGCTCACTGAGAAGACCTTGGTCCCCTTGCTCTCGGCTGTACCTATCTGGCAGAACCAGTCTGCGCCTTTCTCGATGATCAAGGGGATGTTCATGAGGGTCTCCACGTTGTTGATGATAGTGGGTCTGGCCCAGAGCCCTTTTTGCGGGGGGAAAGGGGGCTTGTAGCGAGCATCCCCGCGCCCTCCCTCTATCGAGTTCATGAGGGCCGTCTCCTCTCCGCATACGTAGGCGCCCGCGCCCATCGATACCTCTATCTCCAGATGGTCCAGGAAGCCTCCCTTCTTCGTCTGATCTATGGCTTCTTTGACTTGGCCGAGGAGATAACGGTATTCGCCCCGAAGATAAATGTATGCCTTGCGCGCCCCTATGGCGTAACCCGCGATGGCAAGGGCTTCTAAGAGGGTGAAGGGATCGCTCTCGAGGATGAACCTGTCCTTGAAGGTGCCCATCTCGCCCTCGTCAGCGTTGCAGATGAGGAACTTCTCATCCCCTTGCGCGGATCGGGCCAACTCCCACTTCAGGCCGCAGGGAAAACCCGCGCCCCCCCGCCCTTTTAGCTTGGACGCTTTTATCTCCGCGATGACCCGGTCCGGCGACATCTCGCCCAGCGCCTTTTTCAGGGCCCTGAACCCGCCGCGGTCCACGTACGTCTCTATCGATCGGGGATCTATGGCTTTGCATTTGTCTAGGACCAATCTTCTCGCTGGCACGCTTATTCCTCCCCTTTGGTCTCCATGGGTGCTATCCCCTCCTTTACGGATACTCCGTGAGGATGCTGGACAGCTTGTCCGCACTCAGATTGCCGTGCATGTCGTCGTTCACCAGCATGGCCGGCGCCCCATCGCACGCCCCGATGCAATTCGTAAGCTCCAGGGAGAAGCGCCCGTCGCCTGTGGTCTCACCGGGCCCTATCCCGAGCTCCCTGCGTATGCCTTCGACGATCAGCCTCGCGCCCTTCATGCGACAGGGGACGTTCCCGCAGACCCGGATGATGTTGCGTCCGCGCGGCTGAAGGGAGAGGAAGGAGTAGAAGCTCGCCACCCCGTACACGTCGCTTACGGTCATGTTGAGAGAGGCTGCGGTCTCGACGATGACCTTCTCCGGCACGCAGCCGAACTCGCGCTGGGCGTCTTCCAGCATGGAGAGCAGCTTCTCGTGGCGAGCCGATACCTCACGGGTCCGCGCCTCCACTGCCTGGCCTCTCACTGCCTTCTTCTGCACGGCGATACCCGGTATGGTGAGGGCGCTCGTAGGGCAGTATTGGGCGCAAATGCCGCAGTCCTTGCAGACCTCCTTGTCAATGACAGCATCGCAGTCGACGACTATCTTGGAGCGGAATCCCCGAAAGCCTGTGCCGAACACGTCCTTCTTGGCTATCTCAGTGCACGCCATGACGCACCTGCCGCAGAGGATGCACTTAGACATGTCCCTCGTCAGGTAGGGGCTCTTATTCTCCACGGGGTAGGTGCGCGCCCTGCGCGCCTGAAACCGCGGGGGTCCGACTTCCAGGCCGGCGGCGATGCTGTTCAACTCGCACTGACCTATGCGCGTATCGGCAACGCAGGGGCCTGTGTGGCTGGCGAGCATCAGCTCCACAAGGGTCTTTCTCGTCTGCAGCACCTTACGGGATTTGCTCTTGATCACCATGCCGTCAGCTATGGGCGTGTGACAGGAGCCTACGAGCCGGCTCGATCCCTCCACCTCCACCACACAAATCCGGCAGCCTCCCAGCGGCTGAAGGCCTCGTATGTGGCAGAGCGTGGGTATGGTGACTCCTGCCAGCTCTGCGGCATCGAGAATCATCATGCCGGTTTTTCCGGTCACCTTGACGTCGTCTATGATCACCGTAACATCAGCCATGTTGCCTCCGCCTTTTGCTTTCTTTTCCTTCTACGTTTTTTCTCTCTTGGAGAAGGACGGTATGCCGGGAGGCCGATCGCCTCCTGTTCGTCGTGCGGCTTGGGCAGCTTAAGATATACCTGCCCTCTTCAGCCCCCGCCTGACCACAAAAATGGCAGCGTAGTTTATTTTCACTCGCCAAAGGGTGGGTTGCAAATAGTGGTAAACCACTACGGAGGCAAGAAAAAGTCATTATGGAGCGAGCCGCCGTAGGGAAGGAATGAGGGAGGCCGTTTGCGCCTCTTGCCCCTTTAGCCTTCTTTTTCAGCCCTTCACCTCTATGATGCCTGTCTGGACAGCGTACCTGACGAGGCCGGCGATATCGTGGATGTTCAGCCGGTCCATGAGGTTTGCCCGGTGCACCTCGATCGTGTTGATGCTCAGGCCGAGTTTCTGCGCGATCTCTTTCGAAGAGAGGCCTTCTGCGATGAGCTGGAGGATCTCCCGCTGCCGCGACGTGAGCACCTCAAACGGATTCACCCCGGCCTTCCTCGCCCTTCCACCCTTGAGGCGGGCCATGTAGTCCTGGACGACCGTGTTGGATATGGCAGGGCTCAAGAACGTCTCCCCCTTCTTGGCCGATCTCACGGCAAGCTCAAGTTCCCTCGTAGATGCCTGTTTGAGCACGTACCCAGAGGCCCCGATTTTGAGCGCCTGGAGTACGTATTCTTCGTTGGAGTGCATGGAGAGAAAAACGATGCGGACCCTGGGGAAATCTCTCCTTGCCTTGGCCGCCACCTCCAAGCCGTTCAAGCCGGGAAGGCTGATGTCGAGAAGTGCCACGTCAGGGTTCGTTTTCCTGATGGACGCGAGGGCTTCGTGCCCCTCCCCGGCCTCACCTACAACCCGGATATCCTCCGATTTCTCGAGCAGCGCCCTGATGCCCGCCCGCACGAGCTCGTGGTCGTCAATGATTAAGACGCGTATCAGTTCCATTGTTCTTCGCTCCCCTCAAAGGGAAATGCGCCGTGATCCTGCTCCCCTTGGCCAGGATTGATTCTACTTCGAAGCTTCCCCCCGAGAGGGCCACGCGCTCTTCCATGCCGAGGAGGCCGAAACTGCCGCCGCCCATGCAGCGGGCCTGCGCAGACCTCGTGTCGAATCCGATCCCGTTGTCGCTGACCGTCAGATTGAGGCGGCCTTTGCTTTTTCTCAAGCGCACGGTGATCTTCGAGGCCTGGGCGTGGCGCAGGACGTTCGTGATGGCTTCCTGGGCCACACGGAAACATGCCGTCTCGATTTCCTTGGACAGGCGGGGCTTTATCTCATCGCTCAAGAAACGGATCTCCAGCCCGCTCTTGCCTGCCATGGAATTCACGAGCCAGCGAAGGGCAGCCATGAGCCCCAAATCATCAAGCACCGCCGGCCTCAGGTTCAGGGAGAGATCCCGGACCTGCTGCAAGGCCCTGTCGATCACGGATACGCTGTCGTCAAGGTGGCCGGCGATCTCGGCATGGTTGGGCAGGGAACGGATGGATTCAAGGTTCAACTTGACAGCAGTGAGGGCCTGGCCGATCTCATCGTGCAACTCATAGGCAACGTAATGGCGCTCTGCCTCCATCTTCTTAAGGAGTGTGCGGTAAAGGGTTTTGAGCCTGTTCTGGGTCGTGCGCATCTCCAGCTCCGCCCGCTTGCGCTCGCTCACATTCTCGACGATGCCTTCATAGTAGGTCTTCCTCCACTCGTCTTGAACGGCGCGCGCATTCATGGAGACCCATATGCGGCTCCCATCACCCGTGACTGTCTGCACCTCGAAGGCTTGCACCAACCCTTCTTCCTCCAGGAGCTTCGAAAACCGGCTGCTGTCTTTGGGGTCTGCGAAGAGATCAGAGGCCAGGGACTTCGTGGCCATCATGCCGTCCGGGGAGTCGAATCCATGCATGCGGGCGAGGGCCGGGTTGATGTTCAGGAATCGGCCGTCAGGACTCGCCTGGAAGATGCCTTCCACCGCATTCTCGAAGATGTTCCGGTACTTGCGCTCGCTTTCCCGCAGCGCCTCTTCCGCCTCGATCTGCTTGAGGTGGCGCACCCCGAGCTCCCCGAGGAGCTCAGCGAAACGGGAAAGGTATTCCAGTATGGGCTCCAGCTTCTCCCGCTGCAGTATCGGCACCTTGAGGAGCGCTTCAACGTACTGCGACTCCGCGAAGCCGAATTCCCGGGCCTGTTCTCTGAACCAATCCAGATCGGGCTTCTCGAAGAATACCTGTCCGGAAAAAACATTGGCCACGTGCTCCCCCCGCACCATGACAGGCGCCACCGCATCGATCAGGCCGTTCTTGCATTGATAGAAGACGTATTCCTTTCCAGCGAGCATCGTGTTGACGAGGATCGTATCGCTCTCTATGCAACGCTGCCTCGTGCGCGGGTCCCGGCGATGAAAATTGATGCAGACGCTCTCCCATCCTGATGTGGCGAGCTTGGTGCCGTCCACCTCGTAGACTGCGGAGGAGACTTTTGTCGCCCTGTGAAAGCAGGTAAGCATCTTGCGGACGGACTGGATATCAACAAGCTCTGAGAATCGTCTCACCTTACTTTTCCTTTTGATCCGGTCTGTTGATTCTATCATGAAACGCCTGTTTTAAGAAGGGGG
>CAYZAF010000577.1:0-3358 GCA_964476435.1 uncultured Syntrophaceae bacterium | reverse complement strand
ACTTTCAGGCCTTTTGTGTTAACGCCTGCAAACGTGCTCTTCGTTCCCGTTGGGTCAGAGACCGTCATCTTCTTGCCGGCAATGTCGGTTATCATGTAGTCGGTATTTGGCTCCAGCGCTTTGAGCTTTTGAGAAATGTCCGACAGACCGGCCGACCATGCGCCCGAGACGAATGACCGACAGATCATAGCAACCGTGATACCTCTCATAGCAGCCGTTTTCGTCATACGTACCTCCCCAGAAATCAAACACACGGGGTCGTGAAACATACCCTGACCGGTGCCAGGCGGGCACCATGCGGCGCTATTGGGCCGTCTTTTCCACCACCGCCTCGACTCTGCGGTTCTTCTGCCTCCCCTCTTCGGTGTCGTTGCCCGCAATGGGCTTCTTCGGACCGTAGCCCACTGCCCGGAGACGGTCACCGGCGATTCCGAACTTATCCGCCAGATAAGCCTTGACGCTGTCTGCCCGTTCCTGGGAGAGCTTCATGTTGCTCGCCTCGGTGCCGACATTGTCGGTATGCCCCTGAATCTCCAGCTTCGTTTCAGGATGCCCTTTCATGAAGTCGGCTACCTGCTTGAGCTCATCGTCGTACTTGGGCTTGATGTCCCACTTAGCGGTATCGAACTCGATATTGAGCCTCACGGAGCCGGACGATTCGAGCTGGGCAGCCACCGGTGGCGGCGGCGCGGCTTCACCCTTCATGCTCTGCTGGATGCATCCGCACCCGCCCAAAAGAGCACCCAACACCAGGACCAGGCATACCAAGCCAATCGATTTTAGTCTCATGCCTCTTTCCTCCTCTTCTGTGGGATGTGGGATCGTAAAGCCCCAAGAGAAAAATAATCGGTTCGTTTCCTTTTTTCATCCGGTGATTGGATTTGAGACCCACCTTCTCCATGGATGGGATCTGCGAAGCGCTGTGCGGTCTCCATTTCTGTCTATGTTTCACCACGCCTGCCCTGAAAATAAGAAAGTGTGAGTGAGGATATGCCACCCCACGGGAGAAAGTGGCCTGCCAATCAAAGTTGCTCGCCAACACCGGCCGCACTATAATCCAAACCAGAGCCATTGCAGCCATCGAGCGAAAGGGAGGGACACATGGACTATAACAAGCTTGGCCAGGATATTCTTGCTACGGGCACCCAGGTAGGGCTCAAGGTCGTAGGCGCGATAGTACTCTGGTTCGTCGGAAGTTGGCTCATCAGGTTCGCGGTCAACAATCTGGTATTGAGGGGCATGAAAGCGAGGGGTGTTGATCATACCATCGTCGCCTATGTTTCCAACGCCGTGTCGGTTCTGCTCAAGATCACGCTCGTCGTGGCAATCCTCGGGTACTTCGGTATTCAGACCACTACCTTCGCTGCGTTGCTTGCAGCGGCAGGTCTCGCAATCGGAGCCGCCTGGAGCGGCCTTCTCTCGAATTTCGCGGCGGGAGCCTTTCTCGTCATACTCAAACCGTTCAGAGCGGGCGATTTCGTCCAAGTGGGGGGCAACATGGGAACGGTTGAGGAAATAGGCCTGTTCGTCACCACGATCAATACCATGGATAACATCAGGACGTTCGTCGGCAATGGCAAAATCTTCTCGGACACTATTCAGAACTTCTCCGCCAATCCATACCGGCGCGTCGATCTCGTGGCCCAGTTGGACCATACCGTCGATCCGAAGCTTGCCGTTCAGCTCCTCAAAGAGCGCCTTGCCGGGATACCGAATGTGATGACCCATCCGGCCCCCGATGTGGAGATCCTCGATTTCACGCTCATGGGGCCGGTGCTCGCGGTGCGCCCTTACTGCAACAACGCCAACTACTGGCAGGTCTACTTCGACACCAACAGGGTCATCAAAGAATCCTTCGGCGAGGCCGGATACCCTGCGCCGCGACAGCACTTCCAGGTGGCCACCCGACCGGCGTAGGAGAAGAAACGGGGGGAATGGGGTCAAACCCTCTATGTGTTGCTTTTCTTCCCGGCCTCTTGTCTACATCATTGAGAAAGATCACTATTTCTCATTGAAATCGCGTATCGTTAAGGGCAAACCCACGGTTCCACCGGCCGATGAGCCAGTTGAGGTTTGGCGAGCACCCTTTGGTTCTTGACAGAAGGCAACATGTGCCTGTATCATCACGGTAGGCCCACAGTACACCAGCACGAACGGCAACGACGGCTCGTGAAGGAAAGGGACGATTGTTTCGTGTGCAGTTGTCCCCGGAACAATAACTACGAGACCCGGACTGGCCATGCTCAGGATTCTTAATGCCCTCACAGAAGCCCCTGAACCCATCCTCCGTGCCCTCGAGGGGCACGAGTTGGAGAGGGCCCCCACGAAGGACTCCCTCATTGATCTCGTGAAGCACGGCAACTATCATCTCGTCCTCGCGGAAGGGGTGGCCGATCTCCTTCCCGACATCAAGGCGGCAGACCCGAGGGCGGAGGTGGTGCTTGTGGGGGCACGCGAGGAGGGCGGGGTCGAGGCCATTAAGAAGGGGGCCTTCGCCTTCCTCACGGAGCCTCTCGATGCCGACCGTTTTGCCGCCATCGTCGGCGAGATCAACGAGATGTGCGCCGCGAGGAGCGAGATGGCGCACCTGGAGGAGCAGCTCGACCAGAAGTATACCTTCGCCGGCATTGTGGGGAGGAACCCGAAGATCCTCGACATCATCTCCCTCATCAAGCGCGTCGCCCCCTACTACAAGACGGTCACTATAACGGGTGAAACGGGGACGGGCAAAGAGGTGGTTGCCCGGGCCCTCCACTCGCTCAGCAGCAACCCCACAGACCTGTTCGTCACGTCCAATTGCGCAGGCTACGTGGAGACCCTCATCGAATCCGAGCTCTTCGGCCACCAGAAGGGCTCCTTCACCGGGGCGGTCAGCGACAAGATTGGCCTCTTCGAGGCAGCGAGAGAGGGGACTCTCTTCCTCGACGAGATCGGCGACCTCCCCTTGTCCTTTCAGCCTCACCTCCTCCGGGTGCTCCAGAACGGGGAGTTCCGTCCCGTGGGGAGCCACCGCACCCTCCAGGCCCGCTGCAGGATCATTGCAGCCACGAGCAGGAACTTGAGCGAGGAAGTGCAGAAAGGCAGGTTCAGGGAGGACCTCTTCTACAGGATCACGCCCCTTGTCATCTCAATCCCCCCCTTGCGGGAAAGGAAGGACGACATCCCCCTGCTCTCCCGGTTCATGCTCAAGCGGTACAACGAGCAGACAAAAAAGAATGTAAGGGGCATTTCCAGACCGGCCCAGGATATGCTCCTGTCCCACACCTGGCCCGGCAACGTGAGGGAGCTGGAAAACGTCATCAACCAGGCGGTGATGCTCACCACAGAATCCTCCATAGGGCCGAGCCATCTTCCCGCC
>CAYZAF010000576.1:0-5020 GCA_964476435.1 uncultured Syntrophaceae bacterium | reverse complement strand
AACCCCATTAATTGCTAAGGGAATGAATTGACAACATTTTTCCCATCTGATAGTTTTGTAGCCTTGACCCGGTTCATGAGGCCGGCCTCAACCTTCTGAAGTGGGGGAACCATGGACATCACCATCAGTTTCAGGCATCTCGCTTCCGATGAGGGTCTGAAGAAATATGTGGAAGAGAAATTGTCGCGTCTGCAGAAGTACGTGGAGACGCCCCTGGACCTCCACGTAGTCCTCTCCGTCGAGCGGAAATACCGGCAGCGGGTCGATGTGACCTTCGCCCTCAACGGGGTCGTGATCAATGCCCACGAAGTGATGAACGACATGTACCCGGCTGTCGACAAGGTCCTTGACAAGCTCGAAATGAGGCTCGCGCGATACAGCGATAAGGTGAGACAGTACCGTGAAGGGAAGTCGAAGAAGTCCGCTTCCGCCGAACTCGAAGAAAGGGCCGCCCAAATCATCCGCCTCAGGAGCATGGATGCGAAGCCCATGGACCCGGAGGAGGCCAAGATGCAACTCGGTGCTTCAGGAGACGGCTTCATCATCTTTCGCGACATAGACAAGGGCAACGTCTGCGTCATGTACAAGCGGAAGGATGGCAATTTCGGACTGATCGAGACAGCGGGCAGAGCATTATGAACATGAGGGAGGCCCTGAAGGAATCTTGCGTCATCGCCGACCTGAGGGGTGTGACAAAAAACGAGGTCCTTGCAGAACTGGCGTCCTCTCTGAAAGAAGCCGGCCTCATTTCGAAGGTGGAGGAGGCGGTAGACGTCATCCTTGAAAGGGAGAGGCTAGGGAGTACGGGGATCGGCGACGGTATAGCCATACCGCACGGGAAAATGAGGGGCATAGACCGCATCCTATGCGCCTTCGGGAGATCAAAGGAAGGCGTGGATTTCGATGCGGTGGACGGGAAGCCGGTCCATATCCTTTTCCTGCTACTCGCTCCGGAGGATTCTGCGGGGCTCCACATTCAGATGTTATCCCGGATTTCAAGGATATTGAGAGATCCGTCTTTTCGAAAGCACCTCGCCGAGGAGGGCAATGAAAAGGATCTCTACACGGATATTGTCGGAGAGGACGACAAATTCGGTGGATGAAAGGGATAACGGTTCAAGAAATAGCAGACGATAAAGAGTACGGCCTCGAACTCGAAGTTATCTCAGGATTCACCGGCGTCTCGAAGAGGATCTATAACCCGAGGATCCAAAAGCTCGGCCTAGTGACAGCCGGGTACATGGTCTATCTGCACCCCCACAGGGTACAGATCCTCGGCTACACCGAGATCTCCTACTTGAGGGAGCTGAAATCCGAAGAGGGCGCAAGGATAGTAAGGGAACTGTGCGCCAGAGACGTGGCATGCTTCATGGTCACCAGGAATCTCAAGATTCCCGACTATTTCATTGCTGAAACGGACCAAAGAGGCATTCCCCTGCTCAGAACGAAGCTCGTGAGCTCGGTTTTCATCGAGCGAATTACCCGGTTTCTCGAAGAGAAGCTCGCGCCGACCGGAATGGTGCACGGCGTCTTGATGGAAATCATGGGCGTAGGCGTGCTTATCCTTGGGAGGAGCGGCATCGGGAAGAGCGAGAATGCCCTGGACCTCATCATGCGCGGCCACCGACTGGTGTCGGACGACGTCATAGAGGCAAAAAAAATCGGCGCCCTGGAGCTCGTGGGAGAAGCGCCGGTGATGCTCAAGAATCTCCTGGAGATACGGGGCATCGGCATTGTCGACATCAGGCAGTTGTTCGGCGTCGCCTCCGTTCGCGACCGCACGAGGATAGAGCTTGTGGTGGAGCTGCTCGATTGGGACGCGAGCGCCGAGCTGGAAAGGGTGGGATTGAGGGAGGACAAGTACCGTCTCCTCGGGCTCGATCTGCCCCTCATGCGCATCCCCATAAGCCCGGGCCGAAATGTGTCGGCCATCATAGAACTGGCGTGCAGAAACCACGTGCTCAAGAAGGAAGGGATAGACACCGCCCGGGAGTTGGAGGAAAAGGTGCTCAAGGCCACGCAAGGCGGGGACAACAAGTGAAGGTCCTCATTGTGAGTGGCATCTCCGGCTCAGGTAAGACGACCTTCCTTAAGGCCCTGGAGGATGCAGGCTATTTCTGCGTGGACAACTTCCCCCTTGTCCTCCTTCACAAGTTTCTCGGCCTTTACCCGCCGAGCGATTCCAGGCTCGCAAAATCCGCCTTTGTCATCGACATAAGAGAGAGGGAATTTTTTGAGAAGGGCACGAATGTCCTCAAAGGCATCAAGAAAAAGTACGGAGCGGAGCTGATCTTCCTCGAGAGCTCGGACGAAACCCTATTCAAGAGGTTCAAGGAAACAAGGAGGACCCACCCGTTCCTCGACGTGTCGAACATAAAGGACGCCCTGGCCGAAGAGCGGCAAGAGATGCGCTGGATCAAGGAGATATCCGACAAGATAATCGACACCTCGCTCTTCACCACAAACGGGCTCCGCAACTTCGTGATCAACGCCTACGGGGTAGGCGAGAAGCGAATGAAAATAAACCTCATCTCCTTTGGCTTTGCCTATGGCATACCACTGGAGGCTGACATCGTGCAGGACGTGCGTTTCCTTCCCAACCCGTTCTTCGTGGAAGGGTTGAAGAACAAAACGGGGATGTCCCATGAGGTAGCGAAGTATATGACGTCTGACGAAGGATTCAACAAGTTTTTCCCCATGCTTCTCGATTTCCTCATGAATCTCATACCTCTCTTCGAGCGGGAAGGAAAGAGCTATCTCACCATCTGCATCGGATGCACAGGGGGGAGGCACAGGTCCGTCTATGTGGCAAATGAACTCGAAGAGCACCTGCGCATGATGGACTACAACGTCTCCGTGACGCACAGGGACGTCGACAAGGAGGAACGATGATAGGCATTGTCGTTGTGGCCCATTTTAATCTCGCCCGTGAGATGGTAGCCGCTACCGAGCTCATCGTAGGAAAGCAGGATCAGTTCGAGTACGTAGATATCTTTCCCGATGAAGAGGTGGACACGATAAAGGGAAAACTCATGGAAGCTTTGAAAAACGTGGAAGCCGGAGACGGCACCATCGTCCTCACCGACATGTTCGGAGGCACCCCTTCCAATATCAGTCTCTCCTTTCTCGAAGAAGGCAAAGTCGAGGTGGTAACGGGTACCAATCTCCCTATGCTCATAAAGCTTGTTACGTACCGGCAGGGAAGGCCTCTTTCGGAGCTTGCGGGTTTCATCGCCACTTACGGCAAGAAAAATATCTACCTCGCGACGGATGTACTCAACGTGAGAAAGGCGGGAGAGCCGTGATGGAAGGGACTTTTACCATAAGGAACAGGCTGGGGCTTCATGCCCGGGCCGCCGCGCAGTTTGTCAAGAAGGCGTCAATATACGCGTCGGATGTCTGGGTGGAGAAGGACGGCCAGAGGGTGAACGGGAAGAGCATCATGGGGCTCCTGATGCTCGCCTGCCCCTTGGGGACAAAGCTTACCGTGCTGGTGGACGGCCGGGACGAGGCAGAGGCATTCACCAATCTCGGGAAGCTGATAGAGGACGGCTTCGGAGAGACATGAATCAGGAAAAGTTTCTCAACCAGACGCTCAAAGGTACGGCAGTCTCGTCGGGTATATCCATCGGCAAGGTATATCTGCTGGAACGGGGCAAGATCCATGTATCGAAATACCAGGTAAAGGAAGACCAGGTCGACAGGGAGGTAGGCAGGTTCAGGGCCGCGATCAGGCGGGCAGTTGACGAACTGAACGAGGTCAAACAGTCCATCGTCGACGCTGAGATAAGAAAGCACGCTTTCATCATCGACGCCCATCTCCTCATCCTCCAGGACAGGTTTTTCTACGATGACATCATCGAGACGATCAGACGAGACCGCATCAACGCCGAATGGGCCCTCGATCTCGTCGTCTCCAAGTTCCTGGCGAGCTTCGATAAAGTCGAAGATCCATACTTGAGGGAGCGGGGACAGGACCTCAGCCACATCCATCAAAGGCTCCTCCGCATCATGGTGAAGGGGAAGGCCTCCCTCGTGGATACCAAGGGCATCAGAGGAAAGGCGGTCATCGTTGCCCACGATATTTCCCCGGCCGACACGATCCAGCTCGATCTCAATAAGATTTCGGGCTTCGTCACCGACGTGGGCGGCCGCACGTCCCATACGTCGATCGTTGCCAGGGCCCTGGAAATCCCCGCCGTTGTGGGCCTTGGAAATATCACCGGCTTGGTGAAGAACAACGATACCATCATCATTGACGGGGACGAAGGCGTAGTGATCATCAACCCCGACGACGACTTACGGAAAGCATACGCGGCGAAGCACGTCCGTCTCACCATCCAGCGAAAAGAATTCGTGCGCATCGCGCGCCTGAAGTCGGAAACGAGGGACGGGTTCAGGATAAGGGTCGGGGCGAACATAGAGCTCCTCGCCGAGATGGAGATAGTGGAGCGCTACGGGGCTGAGGGTATCGGGCTCTATCGGACGGAGTATATCTATCTCTCCCGGAAGACGCTGCCCACGGAGATGGACCATTATCACATCTATAGGAAGCTCGCCGAGAACAGGGCAGTGAAGTACACGACAATCCGGACCCTCGACATCGGGGGAGACAAATTCGCCTCCAAGATAGAGGTGCCGAAGGAGATAAATCCTGCCATGGGACTGCGCGCCATACGCCTCTGCATCAAAGAGGTGGACCTGTTCAAGGCGCAACTGCGGGGCATCCTTAGGGCAAGCGCCTACGGACCCTTGAGGATTCTTTTCCCCATGGTGTCGGGACTGGAAGAAGTAAAGAGGGCCAAAGCCATTTTGCATGAATGCATGGAAGAGCTGCGCTCCGAGCATGTGGACTTCAATGAGGGCATCAAGATCGGGATCATGATCGAGGTTCCGGCCACGACCATCATCAGCGACCTTCTTGCGCGGGAGGTGGACTTTTTCAGCATCGGCACGAACGACCTTATCCAATATACCCTCGCCATAGACAGGGTCAACGAGTACGTCTCCTACCTCTACG
>CAYZAF010000575.1:0-3136 GCA_964476435.1 uncultured Syntrophaceae bacterium | reverse complement strand
ACTGGCTCAAGCACCACGTGGCCGATGCCCGCGGCGGCTATCCTCGCCTCGGTAGGGCTGTCCACGCGACCAGAATAGAGCATGACCGGGAAACCTGGACGTATGCGCCTGAATCGCTCACCTAGCTCCAGCCCCGTCAGCTCGGGCATGTCGTGGTCAATGATGGCGAGATCGAAGGCATCCGGCTCTTCGGAAAATACCCTGAGGGCGTTCAGACTATGGCTTTGACCGTTTACCTTATGACCCAGCTTTTCGAGCATCTTGGTGCACGGCCCGATAAGGGATTCGTCGTTGTCGACGAACAGGATGTGGAGGTGTCGCTGGGAACGCATCGAAGCACCTTTCATTGGCTTTTGAGGGCCCTCGAGGACCCCTTAGCCAGAGGCGGAACCTCGCAAGAAAGCTTAAAGAAGGCAGTTGGTGACGGGCTTACGCAACCAATATATTCATTTTATCACACTCAATGCCAGAAGTCCGTGAGTAAAATACCTATCGCGCCCAAGAATAATTCCCGCGGTAAAGAAAAAATGCTCCCTCAAAGGTCCTGGATGCGAAGTTCTTCTTGACTTTTTGTACTGCTTTGTATAACATTAAGGATACGAGCATAAGAGGGCCATCCTCGAGGTGGGGGGTAGCACTAAGGGCAGGGGGGGGGGAAGAAACCTGTTGATAAGGCTCGCAAAAACCTGTAAGACTATCCTAGCTTGTTACGTTACAATCCCGCGCTTCGACCGGGAGCGCCCATGGCCGGCCTTTGAGAGGGCCTTTGAGCTGGAAGGGGCGCAACCAATCGCGGCTTGTCCCCAGGAAGGGAAGGGTGAGGGAGCTTTCCGAAGGCGGGGAGCTTCTTCGCAGGATGCATCCTTTGCGCGAGCGAGGTGACGCCATAGGAATCTCTCAGGCGCTACCGGGAGAACGGTAATCCTCAAGGATCGGGCCTATGGGCGAAGAACCTTTGGAAGCATTTCTTCGAGACGATCTAGGCACGCTCTCTCCCATCCTCGACAGTATCCCTCTGGGAATCATAGTGATCGACGCTGCAGGGGCATGCGTTTATCTCAACCACGAGTGTACAAGCATCACGGGTTATACCCTCGAGGATGCCCGCGCAGATCGGGCAGTCTGCCGCGAAATCTGTTCCGGCCTGGTGGACAGAGCACCGGTGGAGGGACCTCACGGCCCATGGGGAAAGATGGCCACAGAGCAGGAATCGCTTATCCGGTGCAAAGATGGAAGGATCAGGCGGGTTCGACTGCGGGCGATCTCGATAACCAATGACCGGGCGATCGTGACCCTCTTGCCCTGGAGGGCGGCCGGTCCGGCAGAGGAGAGTCTTTTCGAACGGCGGGAGCTCTATCGTGCCCTCATCGAGAACATGAACGATGCTGTTCTTGTTCTCGACACGAATGCCCGCGTCATCGCATACAACCAAGCGTTTCTCCTTCTCTTCGGATTCGAGGGGAAGGACGTGGAGAGGGCCTTTGTCGGGCTCAGAGGCCAGTCAAGGGAGGGCAAGGAGCTTCTGGAAAAGATGCTTCCCGCAATGGAAACACTGAGGACATTTCGAACGGAATGGGATTTCCGCGGAAAGGACGGCAGGGTCATGCGATTGGAGAGCAGCACCGCGCCCATTGTAGGACCGGACGATGTGGTTACAGGCTACGTAAGCTCCATGAGGCCAGTGAAGGGTGAAAAGGAAAGGGAAGAGGGCGTTGGAGAATCGGACGATCAGTTGAGGCGACTGGCAGAGAAGTCACTCTCCTTGACCGGCATCTTTCTCATCCAGGACGGTTTTTTCAGGTACGTCAACTCGAGATTCGCGCACACTTTCGGATACGCGGTCGAAGAGCTCGTAGATCGTAAGAGGCCCCGTGATCTTGGCTGGCCGGACGACTGGTCAGACCCTGAGCGGCTGCAGGAGAAAGCTCGCGAGGGCGAGGGGCCGCTCTCGGTGCACGAGGAATTCCGCGGCATAGGCAAGACCCGCCAGGTCATCTATGTAGAGCTTTACGGCTCTCCGGCAACCGTGCACGGAAGGCCCGCCATCATAGGGACACTGCTCGATATATCGAAGCGCAAGGAGGCTGAGGAACGGCTGCGGGGTGCTGAGGAAAAATACAGGAACATCTTCGAGAATTCGGTGCTCGGTATATTTCAGACGACGCCGGATGGCCGGTTCCTGAGTGCCAACCACTCGGTGGCCCGCATCCACGGGTACGCCTCTCCGGAAGAGCTGATGAAGACGGTTGCCGACATAGGTCAGTTCTATGTAAGCCAGGAGCGTCGTGCCGATTTTAGTCGATTGATGCGCGAGCAGGGTTTCGTCGAGGGCTTTGAAGCGGAAATGAAGAGGAAGGACGGGAGCATAAACTGGGTTTCCCTGAGCACCCGCGCGGTCCTTGACGATAGGGGAAACACTGTCTACTACGAAGGCACCCTCGAGGACATTACGGAGCGAAAGAGGATCGAATCGGAGCTTCAGCATTCGCAGAAAATGGAGGCCATCGGGACCCTGGCGGGAGGGGTTGCGCACGATTTCAACAACCTTCTCATGGGCATTCAGGGCTACACTTCCCTCATGTTATTCAAGATGAAGCAAGGAGACGAACACTACGAGAAGCTCAAGAACGTAGAGCAACTCGTGAGGAGCGGAGCGGACTTGACCAAGCAACTCCTCGGCTTCGCAAGGGGAGGGAGGTACCAGGTCAAGGTCACCGATCTGAGGGAGATCCTCAAGAACATATCAGCCATCTTCATGCGCACCAAGAAAGAGATTACCGTTCACGAGCGATACGAGGACGACCTTTACCAGGTCGAAGTGGATCAGAGTCAGATAGAGCAGGCTTTTCTCAATCTCTACGTGAATGCGTGGCAGGCGATGCCAGGGGGAGGCCACCTTTACGTAGAGGCCCGCAATGTTACCCTTGAAAGCAACTATGTGAAATCTTTCTCCGTCCAGCCGGGGAAGTACGTGAAGGTGTCGGTGACCGACACGGGGGTCGGCATGGATGAGAAGACCATGCAGCGCGTCTTTGAGCCGTTCTTTACGACAAGGGAGATGGGCAGAGGTACAGGCCTGGGGCTGGCCTCGGTCTACGGCATCGTGAAGGGTCACAAGGGCATCATCAACGTGTAC
>CAYZAF010000574.1:0-9036 GCA_964476435.1 uncultured Syntrophaceae bacterium | reverse complement strand
CCCATTTTCGTCCGGTGAAGCAAGAGAAACAGCCCTCCCACGAAGACTGCGCTGATGGCGATCACAAGAAGCCTCTCCCACGACACAGCCGCGCCGGCCACTGTCACCACACCCCGAAAAGGCGTCGTCACTACCTTGATTGAGCTGCCGAAGGAGACGATCGCGGTGGTTTGGAGCATGATCATAATTGCCACCGCAATGATGACGCTCGGCATGAAGTCCTGGCCTCGAAAGGGGCGGAAAAAGATCTTCTCCAGGGGTATGCCGGCAAGACCAACAATCAACACGGAAATCAACAAGGCCAAAAGATAGTGGAGGCCGAGAACCGTGCAGAAGTAGTACGTCCCGTAGGCCCCGAGCATATATATCTCGCCGTGCGCCAACTGGACGATGCCAGTCATGCTCAAGACAAGAGTCAGGCCAATGGCGACAAGTATGTAGATACTCGCCGACATCAATCCGTTCAGCGCGATCTGTGCTACAAGCGCCGACCCCGTCACTTAACGCCTCCTATCCCTATCCTATCCCAACGCTGCCTCAAAGGCAACACTTCGTCCCACCAACCGGCCGAATGTCATGGAGGCCGGCCACATAAGACCGCCCAAATATGTCTCTTTCCCGACCAGGCCGCCTGTTACCTCGCCTATGGCATAGAGGCCGGGAATGACGTCACCGTAGTTATCGACGACCTGACACCGCGTATTGATCTTCACGCCTCCCTTCATCGAGGTGAGGGAGGTATGGCACTTGATCGCGTAGTAGGGAGGGACATCCAACGCGAGTGGAGCCCCGTAAACGGACTGTAGGTACTTGCGTCCCAATACCGTGTCGTAGCCTTCACTCTCGATGTCCTCGTTATACTTTTGCACGGTCGCCGCAAAGGCCGCGGAGTCCTTGATGCCGGCCGCTTTTGCCAGCTCCTCGAACGTATCGGCCGAGTATTCCTTGGCGTGTGATGCGCTGTCCTCCGCAACAGGATGTTTCCTGATTTTGGCGTCATAGACGATGAACATCTGTCCTTCCGGTTCGTCGAGCCCGGCATCGTACAACATTCCGTAATAGCCTTTGGGGCATGATTCGTCATAGAAGCGTTTCCCGTTGAGGTTGACAACAATGCCCCCCCAACAGACGATGTAATGACCTTTATCGCACCGCGTCGTGTCGCATACCGGCAACGATCCCACTACCGCATGGCCGATATACTTTGTCGCAGCCCCCACGTCGAGGGCCATCTTCAGCCCGTCGCCGAAGAGACCAGGCGCCATGTTGGGAATGCAGTGGACATACCGTTCACCATACTCCTGCAGCATCTCACGGTTGCGCCCGAATCCGCCTGTGGTCAATACCACTGCCTTGGCACCCCTGAAACTCAACGTCTTGTTGCCCTTCTCTACCTCGGCGCCCACGATTCTTCCCGTGATGGGATGGCGAATAAGCCTGCGTGCCCGATGCTGAAGAAGTATCTCTATATTGGGCAGTTCCCTGGCCCTTTCCTCTATCCTCTTCATGGCAGCTGCCCCTCGGTACCAGTGAAGCCGTTCAACCTTGTGACCCGGGGGCATGGCAAGTTCGTCAGTCCAGGGTTTTATCCCGAGGGAAGAGAGCCACTTGTAGGTGTCCAGCTGGTTATCCGCATACACTCGCCACAGTTCCGGAACACCTCCTGCCGCAACTCCATCCTTGTAGAAAAGATCGGGGGAATCCTTTATGCCTGCCTTCTTTTGCCACTCAGTCCCTGCAAAACCGCCGCCTGCGGCAATGAGACTCCCGCTCCCGCCGCATATTGTCATCGATTCCAAGAGCGTCACCTTGGCTCCTGACTCTGCCGCCACTATTGCGCACGGAAGGCCCGCTGTGCCGGCCCCTATTATCAGCACCTCCGTTTCATGATCCCATTTATCGGGTAGATTTGGCGCGACCATCATGTCCTCCTTTTTCAGCTTTGAGTAAACCAGTCAGTGGCAAGAGACGTGCCATGATGTGAAATGCCCTCGCAACCTACACAGGCGATCTCTATGACACAACCGGCTGAACTGCAGACCGGTGTCAAATATGGTCCTACGGGCGACATATCGTCCGCAACGTCTAGAGCTACGGTTCGAGCCCAATCCGGAAACGCCCTCAGGAGTCCTTGAGGCGGTAAACTATCCTTCGGCCTTCCATCTCTCGAAACACCTTGCTTTCTTCCTCGAGATACTTGAGGTGAGAAAAGGCCTCGCCTGTGGCAAAGAATCTCTGGATAGTCGGGGCAGAATCCCAATCAGCACAGCCTGAAAGGCTCCATGACAGGCGAGAAGCGACTCCGTATGTATCCTTCCCCGATCCATCCGACAAAGCGGAAAGGATCTCCTGGAGCCTGGCTTCGTGATGCTCCTTCAGCTGTCTAATCCTCTGCCTGCAGTCCTCGAAAATAGGTCCATGACCGGGAAGGACAAGATTCACATCCATTTCGTATACCTTGTCCAGGCTCTTGAGGTAATGATCGAGTGGGTTCTCCTCTTCGAACCACAGCTGAATTGTCGGCGATATATCGGGCAGGAGGTGATCGCCCGACAGAAGGATGCCGTCCCGGCCATCATAGAGGCACGTGTGGCCACCAGTATGACCCGGCGTGGTCACGCACCTGAAGTCGTGTCCTCCGTATCCGAGGACGTCGCCTTCTTCGACAAATCGAAAGCTCCACGATTCCCGGATCTGATACGGCTCGAGGGTATCGCGGGGGAATACTTTGTAGGGATCGCGTTCGGGGAATCCCGTAATCGCGAGAAAACGCGCATAGTCCGCCATAATTGAGGCGGACCGGGCCTTTTCGATGTACCTAACCTCTTCTTCGTTAATGTAAACCACGGATCGGTCCGTTGTGAGTCGGCCCAGCAAGCCGAAGTGATCAGGATGACCGTGGGTGACAAAAAAATCAGCAGCCTCCAGGTCCACGCCTAGGCTTTGTAATGCGCCCTTCACGGCAGCCATGCATCCGTCATCATGCATGCCCGGGTCCACGATGAGGCTTCGACGAGGGGTGACGACAACGTAAACATTGATTGAATCGAGAAACGGTACGGGAATAGAAACAACAATTCTGTACAAGTTAGCCGCGACCTCTTCGGCGGTTGATGACATGCCTAGGGGGACCTCCGTTATCCTCGTTTCAATACCTGACAATTCTTTCTTGCTGGCTATTTCGCTTTCTCAATGATGATCGCTTGGCCCATGCCGCCCCCGCCGCATAGCGTCGCCAAACCTCTTTCCAGGCCCCGTTTTTCCATCTCATGAATTAGGGTAACTACAAGCCTGCAGCCCGTGTTTCCGATGGGGTGGCCCAACGCGATGCCGCCCCCATTCACGTTAAGAATTTCCCTCTTAAAACCAAGCTCCCTTTCGACTGCTATACACGGTGCGGCAAAAGGTTCGTTCATCTCGATAAGCTCCATGTCTTCCACCTTGTAGCCCGTTTGCTTCATCACCTTCCTCACGGCAGGGATGGGGCCGATACCCATGATGCGGGGATCTACGCCCACCACGGCGCACCCTGCGATGCGCCATCGTCTTCGTATTCCCATCGTGTCGGCGAGCTCTCTTGACACTTCGAGGACCGCCGATGCACCGTCGTTGAGGCCTGACGAGTTGCCTGCTGTGACGGTGCCACCTTCTTTGAAAGCAGGGGGCAGCTTGGCAAGTTCTTCAAGAGTGGTTTCGGGCCTCGGATGTTCGTCCGTAGCGACAACCCTGTCCGGTTTCCCACGCTTCCCCGGAAAAACAACGGGAACGATCTCATCTTTGAATCGCCCGGTCTCCAACGCCTTTTTGGCCTTCATCTGACTCAGGTACGCGAATTCGTCCTGTTCTTCTCTGGAAACATGGAATTGCTCGGCAACGTTTTCTGCGGTCATGCCCATGACAAGACCCGTATAGTGATCTGATAAACCGTCCCACACACCGTCGGAGAGCTCCGCATGCCTCAGCCTTAACCCCCATCTGGCACCTCTGATCGAGTATGCAACGTTACTCATGCTCTCTCCGCCGCCTGCAAGAATGGCATCAGCCTCTCCGAGGCGGATAGCCATGGACCCGATGCGAATCGTCTCCATGGACGAACAGCAAGCTCGAGACAGTTGGGCACTGGATACATAGTCGGGGAAGCCGGCTATCAGCGATGAATCACGGGAAAGACTGTTCTCATCACTTCTAGCCATGACCGTGCCCCAGTAGATGTCGTCAACCTTTTCCTTGGGAAAATTTGCGCGCCCGCACACCTCGCCCATCACCAGACTCGCCAGGTCCGTGTGAGAGGCATCCCGCAAGGCACCCCCGAAGTCTCCTATCGCGGTTCTTACGGCTGATACTATCAAAACATCTCTTTTATCCATTTCTTTCTCCTTCCTCCGTTAGCCTCTACAGTCGTGGCCGCGGCTATGTTCTGGTTACCCCAGTGAAGCCTCATCTTCCTTTCTTCCGAGCGAACATCTCCTCCAGGCGTTTTTTGAAGGTGGGCCTGCCAAACAAGTCGCAATTGGCGGCTTGCTCCTGCGATAACTGCGCTTCTAGTCCTGAGAAAACCGCGTTATTGGTCAGGCTCTTAAAATGCTTGATAGACTCTATGGGGAGGGCTTTGAGATCCGAGATCATCTTCTGCAAGTTCTCCTCGAAGCCGTCCTCTTCCCATACGAAATTGACGAGACCAAGGGCGGCGGCCTCGAACATGTCCACATTTCGTGCAAAGAGAAAGAGTTCGTTCGACTTCTTCGCTCCGGCTATTCTCGGCAGCAGTAGGCTTGTTCCCCCGTCGGGAGCAAATCCAACCCTGCGGAAGGCTAGATTGATGAAGGCGTTTCTCGCGGCGACTGACAGGTCACAGGCCAAAGACAAACCAACGCCTGCACCCGCTACTGCTCCCTCAAGAACTGCCACCACCACTGCGTTAATCTTCCTTATCAGGAGTATGCTTTTATTGAGGAAATCCATGCCTGCGGACATCTGCTCCGGGCCTTCCATGGTGCTGAACTCACCGATATCCCCGCCGGCGCTGAAAGTACCTCCAGCCCCCCGGATAACCACAATGGAGCTCCCTTCTTTCTCGGCATTACGCAGGGCTTGGTGCAAGGCATTGAGAAGCTCAAAGTTTAGGGCATTCTTCTTTTCCGGCCTGTTCAGTGTAATGTTGTAGAAGCCGTCCCCCAATTCCTCTTTCAGCACACTCATACACGCATCTCCATGCTTTTCTATCCTTGCTTTGCCAGGAATTTAGCGAGTAACTCTTTAGCTTCTTCCGACGTTACCGCCATTGCTCCAAGGGCTGATTCGAGGGCGAGCCCATGATCGATTGCACTGCCCTGTCCGTGGAGCAGAAGTTCCAATTCGAGTCGTACTGCCACAGGGCTCAAACTCGCGAGACGCCCTGCCCACTTTTTGGCATGCGGGAGCACCTCGTCGGGCTCTACTACTCTGTGAACCAGACCAATCCTGTACGCCTCCACCCCGTCTATTGTTAAGTGAGAAAGCAGCAGATCCGCAGCTTTTGCGTAGCCCAGGGTTCTGACTGCGCGCTCCGTGCCGCCGAATCCCGGCATGATCCCAAGACCCAGTTCGGGGAAACCAATCTTCGCTTTTGATGAAGCCACCCTGAATGTGCAGGAAAGAGCCAGTTCAAGCCCGCCCCCCAGACAAAACGCGCCAATGGCGGCGATGGAAGGCTTTCCTATTCTTTCCAGTTTGGTGAAAACCGATTGCTGGTACCGAGAGGAGGCCCAGCCTCCCAGTATAGTGTGTTCGGGGAGTTCATTTACGTCTGCTCCGGCGACAAACCCTTTGCCTGCCCCGGTGACAACTAAGGTCCTCACCTCTTCATCGACAGCAATTTTATCCAAAACTCTGTCCAATGCGGAGAATACGGGCATACTGAGCGCATTCTTGACCTGCGGACGGTTGATGGTGATAATACCAAGCCGGTCTTCTTTCTCGTAGAGCACAACGTCATCATTTGCCACTGTCTCTCCTCCCTCTCATGCTTGTCCAACATGCGTTCCATTTCAGTACGTAAAGAATCCTCTCCCAACCTTCCTGCCCGTGTAGCCGGCAGCAACATACGTCTTCAGCAAATGGTGCGGCCAGAAGCGAGGACCTAGGGTATCCTTGTAAGCATTCAACGCATCAACCACCGCATCGAGGCCCAGGTCATCCGCCCAATGAAGGGGACCACCGATGCCCTGCTGATTGGGGAAGCCAGCCCCAAGCACCATGGCTCGATCGATCTCCTCTGCGGTGGCAACCCTTTCCTGAAGACAGGCAACCGCCTCGTTCACCATGCGAAGGATGCATCGGTCAATGCGGAATTCTGAACCCTGGAGGGGCAGTGGGGCACCAAGATCCCTGACTATCCCACGAAACTCATCATCAGCTTTCCCCTCGTGATATATGCCCTTGCCACTCTTCACTCCGAGGCGGCCAGCTTCACAGAGCCTTCGCACCAGCTCAGGCACCGGGAATCGCTCTCCATAGGCTTCGTGGAGCACAGGCATCGAATGGAGCGATACGTCCAAGCCCACCAAATCAGTAACCTCAAGCGGCCCCATTGGAAATCCCGCCTTTCTGGCCTGCCCGTCAATTTCCTCAGGGGATATACCTTCCTCCGCGCACCGTAGCGCCTCAGTCGCAAGACTAAGCAGAATGCGGTTCACAAGAAACCCGGGGCAGTCCTGTACCACTATGGGTACTTTCTTCACGTCCTCTACCACAGACTTAGCTCCAGCAACGGTCTTTTCTGTGGTATTGATGCCGGGAATAACTTCCACCAGCCGCATCGCATGGACGGGGTTGAAAAAATGAAGACCGACGAACTTCTGAGGCCTCCCTGACAACGCGGCAAGATCGGTTATAGGAAGAGTGGAGGTATTCGTGGCAAAAATAGTGTCGGGAGGGCAAATGTCATTCAAGCCTCGAAAGAGATCTCCCTTCGCCTTGCGGTCTTCTATGACGGCCTCTATGACGAGACCCGCCTCGGAGGCGTCCTTATAGTCGATGCTACCCTTAACACGGGACAAAATGTAATCTTTCTCGTCCGGAGTAAGCCTGCCCTTCTCGACATCAGATGCGAGTCTATTCGTAATCCTCCGTATTCCGTTATCGACGAACTCCGGCTTTATGTCGACCAGAACTACGTCCATGTGCGCTGTCAGCAGCACATGCGCAATACCGGCTCCCATTGCACCAGCGCCTATTACCGCTACCTGTGGGTATAACATCGCTCCTCCTCAGGACTCTCTTAATTCTCCCCACCTTCTCGACTCTACTAATCTGCCGTCACGGCTCAAGACCAGAGCAGCTACGTCATCGAGGCTGTCTATGAGTCTTATCCCGTCGTCTATTCCCAACACATATACGGACGTGGCCAAGGCATCAGCATCCATGGCTGTATGTGCAACAACGGTGGCTCTCATCACCGAATCCGCCGCTTTGCCGCTGCGCGCGTCGATGATGTCCGCCGTGCCTCGCCTGTATGTTGCGCTCGTCGCCACAGCCGCATCGGCAATTTCTATGACCGATGTCATCCTTCGTGCGCTTTTCGGTTCTGCCAAACCAATTCGCCAAGGGCTGCCGTCAGACCGGCTACCGATGACCCGTATGTCACCGCCCGCGTCGACGAAACCGCTCCCAACGCCGTTTTCACGCAGGATTGCGACCGCTGCATCGACCGCGTACCCCTTTGCAATGCCACCCAAGTTGATGCCCAGTCCTTCTTTCCGGAAACGCACTTCCTTCCCTTTGATCACGATATCCTGGGAACCTGCTCGCCCGACGTTTCGTAATCCGTCTGAGCCTTGTTCGGGAGTTCCTCTCAGAGCCGGGAGGGCGGTAATATCGAATGCGCCGCCTGTCACCTTCCAATAGTGCAGCGCTTTCTCTATTACCTCACGCGTGTCATTGCTCACGTTTTCGCAAAAGCCTTGCTGATTCAAAATGCCCACTTCGCTGTCCGCACGGTATGCGCTCATCAGCGCCTCGATTCTGTTGATGCCGACGAATGCAAGTTCCGAGAGGTCGGTCGCCTGTTCGGAATCAGACCGATCGACGACAATTCTGATAATCGTCCCTAATCCGAGCTTTGTGCGTTGCGTCATGATACTTTGCCGCTCCCTTGCCGATCCTTCAGCACTCCTCAATCCTTGAGCTCACTTGAGTGAAGCTCCCCGCCCACATGGCGGGGCTTCGCGGAAAGGAATAAAGCCCAATTCATGGCGCTCCTCGACCCCGCCCACAGGGCTGGGCTGCGGAGCGCTCCCGGTCAAGCTGCCTCCCATTGCCTTCCGTCTCGTCTCTTTTGTAAATCTTGCAGAGCAGCCCCCGAAGTTGATAAGTTCCCAAGGCCGGATCGTACGGTGGCCCGTTGTTCGTCAACACATTTGCATTCGACTTCCAGACACCATAATCAGGTGCCGGATCCTCCGGAAACCACCAACCGAATTCCACGTTGACCACCCTTGGATCAATGCCGTCGGTGATCCTCAGTTTTTGCTCGATCCTGCCCCTCGGGGATTCTATCCATATCCAGTCACCTTCCTGCATACCGTATTTCTTTGCGGTTCCCGGATGCACTTCGACGAGAGGATCCCTGTGTCGCTTCCGTAGTGACGGAATCTGACGAAACTCCGAGCAGAAATAATGCTGCGACCTGCCGCCGGTTGTTAAGATCAGAGGATATTCACGGGCGAGTTCAGGTGTGCTGAGAGGACTCTCCGGGGGTTCTTCGTAAAAAGGCAGAGGATCGTAGCCGAGCATTTCAAGATAGCTGCACGACAGCTCCACCTTTCCCGATGGAGTCCTGAAACCACCCTGTTCATGTTTCCTGTACTGCATGGGAACAGTCACAAAGCCTTTCTTTTTGAATTCCTCGAAGGTCATCCCCAAAGGCTGGAGCTGCTTATCGAAGATCCCGGCCATTGATTCGACCTTTGCGCCAGGGTTCAGTCTTCCCGCTAGAGCTGCCACCACTTCCTCGGGCGGCCGGCATTCGCCTACCTGGACGATCTTCTGCATCGCAAG
>CAYZAF010000573.1:0-13882 GCA_964476435.1 uncultured Syntrophaceae bacterium | reverse complement strand
GGAGTGCGAGCCTGAGATAACGATAAGGTTCATCCAATAGTTCTTCCACGTATCCTCCATGCCGAATAGGGTGAGAAAACCACATTATTCAAGGATCGAACATCTGAGATTAGAGAAAGGCACAAGGACATGAACCCCTTCCTTAGCTCTTTTTTGGCCTCAAAGTTGTACAAGCCTGGTGTCTTAAGTATGTTTTCGGCAAAGAAAGAGGCGCCTTAAGACGGGAAGTTCCAGCTCGCGTTCATGTTGATCACGATGTCGCCTAGATTATGATCAGCGAGCAGCCTGCCGGATCATCTTTTGTTGAAAAGCCTCAAGTGACTGAGTATAGTTAGGAGTATCGATGCACAATGGAAGGGAAACATGCGAAGAATGGCACTTCTTGTGGTTCTGGCGCTCATCGCAACTGGTTTTGCGGGAACGGCTACCCGCTCGGTAGCGGCCCTTACTCCCGACAGCGTCCAGAAGATCTCTATCGACGGGTTGAAAGCACTGCTCGGAAAGCCAGACGTGGTCATCCTCGATGTGAGGACAGCCCATGACTGGGACGACGCCAAGACGAAGATCAAGGGCGCGATACGTGCGGATTACCACGACCCCGCTTCGTGGGTCGACAAATACCCGAAGGACAAGACTATCATCCTCTACTGTAAGTGACTGAACGAAGGGACCAGTGTCAGTTCGGCACTGCTCCTTATGGCGAAAGGATACACGAAGGTGCTTGTTCTAAAAGGCGGATGGAGGGCGTAAGAGGCAGCGAAGTACCCTGTAGAGCCCAAGTAGCTGATTTCCAGATTCGATGTCCAAGGGGCGAGGTTTTTCATCGGGTGATCGCCATGATTCCGGAAATCTCGAAGATTCTTTACGCAACCGACTTGAGCCAGAACTCCCTCTACGCCTTTGGCTATGCCGTTCAGATTGCCAGGCAGTGCGGAGCCAAGATTACGGTTCTCCACGTGGCAGAGCCAGTTCCCGGCACTTTGGGCCGCTGGGTGAAGGAGAAGATGGAACAGGAGGAGCTTGCCCTCTCCGTTGAGACAATCCGGAGGCACCTGGAACGGTTTTGTGAAGTCATGGATAGAAACAGGACCTGTATGGAGCTTGTGGTGAATGTCTTGGTGCGCGTGGGCCAGCCTGCTGAAGAGATCCTAAACGTCGCCAAGGAAGAGGGCTCAGACATCCTCATCCTCGGTACTCACGGAAAAGGATTCCTGAAAAACGCGATCCTGGGCAGTGTCTCGCGCAAAGTCCTGGACCGCTCTTCACGGCCGGTGGTCGTCATCCCCCTGCCTGACGACAAGGTCAAATGGGAGGAAATCTGGCAGAGGTAGGCTCCACGCCGGACCAAGCCTGCTTTCGGCGGACTCCACCTACGGGGTCTTTCTGAAGGTGAGGGGTCCTACGGCAGGCAGGGTCATCCGAACGGTGTCCTTCTCCATTTTTCCCACGATGACCCCCCCTTCCTTGGTATTCACCCGCAGCTCCCCGTGCTTGACGTACCATACCACGGGAATCTCGGAGAACACCTCCTTGGAGCCCGTTCGCCACACACCCTCTCCATTCGCCTTAAGTTCGAGGATGATCTCCTGCTTTACCGCATCCCCCTCGGCCTTGTAGACCCCGGCGTATCTATCCTTGGACTCGCACGAGAGGAGGAGGAGAAGCACGCAGAGACCGGCTGACCATCGGCAATATCCTCGTCGTTTCATCATGGGCATGCCTCTAAGGAGCGCCAACCCTTCCCTTTGCACCGGCCAGATATCCGCCCCTGCCGAAAACGAACAGCCTGTCGCAAAAATAGACCTGTATGGTGAAGAGGAGCAGATACAGGTCTTCGCTCACCTTCTTCCACCCTATGGGCTCGCCTACTTGGTCGTAGCATCCGCAGGTGATCGTTGCCCCCCAGTACATGTTGGTGAGGATCATCACGGTGAACATGATGAGCATGAGGCCGATGAGGGTCGCCGCCGCCTTGGTTCTCAGGCCGATGATGAGGAACAACCCGCTTACGAACTCGATCCAGGGGAGAAGGAGGGCCCCTATGTTGAGAAACCAGTAAGGGATGAGCTGATAGGCCGCGGTCGCTTCCGCGAACTGCGCGGGGTGAGGTATCTTGCTCACGCTCGCGTAGAGGAAGAAATAGCCCACATAGACCCTCAAGGCTAGCGCCAAATATGGGCTCGTCACGATCCGCTTGACGAGTTTCCAGATCATTGGTCGCCCCCCTCCACCGGATAGCCTTCCTTCTCCCACTGAGCCATCCCTCCCGCCAGTACCTTTACGTTCTTCTGACCCCGAGAAAGGAGCCTGGAGGCCAGTTCCCAGTCGTAAAGCTTGCTGAAAGTTCCTCCGTAAACGATTATGTTCTTTCCCTTCTCTTCCCCCGTGAAAACCGTGGAATACACAATGTCAAAAAGGGCAAGGGGCATGCTCATTGCTCCCTGGATATGCTTCTTCTCGTAAAAGGCTTCCGGTCCAGCGTCGACGAGGAGGGCACCTTTTTTCACCTCGTCCATGGCCTGGGCCGCGCTTATCTGAGAGATGGCTTTTCTGTCGGGAAGGTTGGGGAGAACGGGTAGCCCGTTCGGATTGGATCTGTTGAAGACGAATGCAAGAATCAGACTCACCCCGATGAGGAGGACAAAATCGAACCAGGACATTCTGGGCGCCCGGTACTGCAGTTGTACCTCCTTCTCGATGATCTTCTCGTCCCTCAGAAGCCATCCCGACATCTGCTTCACGAAGGCGAGGGTGATGTCCGGGAAGTCCTCCAGTATGCGCTCGAACTGCTCCTTGGAGAGGACTATAAGGCGGGTTTCCTCGATCGCCTCCACATTGGCCGATCTCATCTCCCCCGTGAGGAGGGCCATCTCTCCAAAGCTCTCCCCTGCTCCAAGCACGGATAGATCCGTCTCCAAGCCACCGGCGTCCTTCCTGAACACTCTCACTTTCCCCGACTGGATGACGTAGAATCTGTCCCCAGGACCCCCCTGCCTGAAGATGATCGTACCCGGAGCCGCTACCTGATGCTCCATGGCCTGGGTGATCTCATCCCGTTTCTCTTCAGGTAGTTGGCCGAAAACCGAGCTTCCGGGAGATTCTCTCTTTATGTCTTTTCCCATGGCAGCCTTATTCGCCCTTCTCCGAAGGTATTAGCGATCTCTGTTTCCTGTCAATAGTCCGGCCAAATCATGCTTGTAGACGCTATCCCGTCCCCCATGTGGCAACCTACCCAATCGGCGGAAGGCTTACCCGACGAGGATGGAGCCTTGCTCAGCCGGGCAAATATTCTTTCTCCCCGCCTTCGCCAGTTCATCGCGTATCTCCTCCTCAAACATGGACTTCATGTGGGCCACATAGAAAGGCACGTGGTGAAGGCGAAAAGTGTCGATCCGGTCGAAGAGGACGGACGGCGTCATATGGCCGGCCCTCTGCGCAAGACTCGAAAGGCGGTCAGGAAAGGCCACATGGGCGACGATGAATTTCAGATTGTTCTCCTTCCTTGCCATTTCCCATAGCTCCCCGGTCACGCCCGTGTCTGAGGTGAGTATGACCGTTTCTTCGCCCTCCTTAATGATGAATCCGGTGGTAGGTATCCTGTGGTTCACGGGAACGGCTTTCACTCTCAGTTCATGGGCAGCGGTATATACAAGGGCCTCCATAGCCTGCGTGCGCACTATCGGATGCTCTTTGTCCTCTAGGCAAGTGAAATTGGGCCATAGGGCGTTGTTGAAGACATGGAGAGAAAGGGCCTCGATCACCCGGCCGTCGCCCAGGACAGCTATTGACCGGTCCCCCTCCATGGATAGTTCCTCCGAGAGGAAACAGAGACCCTTCACATGATCGAGATGGATGTGGCTAAGGAAGACGTGAGAAATCTGTCTGGACCGTGCCGGAGCGAGGACGTCAGTCACCGTCCCTGCATCGAAGAGGACTCTATCGTCCACGAGATAGGCGGTAGTTCGGCGGCCGCCCGTCACATCACCGCTGCATCCGAGTATCTCCAGTTTCATGTCTCCATCCTCTACCTGGGAATCGCCACGGAGAAAGTCGTCCCCGAAGCCAAGCATTGCCACCTGTCGTGAGTGCACCTCGATATTCTGCCAGGGCATTCATCGGTATCTTCAGGAATGAAGGCGCACCTCGTGCTTTCGAAGTCGATAGAAAAACCGTACCGTTCAGAAAAGACCTTTGCTCTGAGGAGGTCGGCCCCGGAACCGCCCGCATTGAAAGCGTAGGGAGTCTTCGTCGAATAATGGTCGGTGTCCTGCGTGTGGAAGAACCCCGTGAATATGAGCTTCTGGTTCTCCGGCGTGATGCCCGTGCCGCGGTCACGGATTTCGATTACCAGGCGGGTGTGCTCGAGCCGGGCCCTCACCTCTACCTTTCCCTCGTCAGGGGTATTCTCGACCGCGTTTCGCAGGACCCCTTCGAGTACCTTTTTCAGGGCGTCACGGTCGCCGGTGATCTCTCCCGCATCCGTCACATCCTCCGCAATCTCCACCTTCCGTTCTCCCATGGCCATTCGGCAGGCTTCGCAAGTATCATGGAGAAGCTCAGGGGCAGAGATCCTTTCCGTTGATTCCCGATCGGTCCTGTAGATCGAGCCGATGTAATCGGAAACGAGAGCGAGTGCGCCTTCGAATGCGCCGGTACCCGTCCCTTTTCGGCTCTCGACCAAATGAAAGGCATCTTCCACCAGCCTGGAGATCATCGCTCGATATTCTGCCGTCTTTTCGTTCATTATTCCGTCGATTTCCTCCTGGAGAAGCAAGAGGCGGCGGACATTCCTCCCAGCCATGGCGATATTCCCTTCAAGGCCGCTGAGACCGATATTCGCGAGCTTTGCCGAGGCAGCGCCTATGGCTGCCGATATGAGGGCGAGGGGCGTCTTCAACTCGTGAGAAAGGTGGCTTATCGCCCTGTCCTTCGCCTTGTTCATTGCCTTCAGGTCCTCGTACAGCCGCGAGTTCTCGAGGGCTACTGTTGCATAGTTCGAGAGGAAGGTGAGGGTCTCGACGTCATCATCCGTAAAAGCTCCTTGGCGTTTGTTGAGCGCCTGCAGGGTGCCGATGCACGCCTTCTGCCTCGTCACGAGGGGGACGCAGAGGATGTTCCTCGTATGGAAGCCCGTTTTCGCGTCGACGGTTGCGCTGAAACGAGGGTCGCCGGAGGCGTCGTTCACCACGGTGTGCGTCATGTGCTGGAAAACCCATCCCGCTATGCCCAGACTTGAGGGGATCCTAATCTCGCTTCCCTTCAGATCGCTCGAAACAAGGGACCTGAGCTCCTGCGTTTTCACGTCTATGAGGAATATGGAGCTTGCCTCCGTGTCCATGATGCTGTTTGCGTGCTCGATGACAAGGGGAAAGAGGACATCGAAGTTCATCTCGGACGTGATGAGCTGGCCGACCTCCAGGAGCCTTCCGTACCGTTCGAGCTTGCGCTGCTGGATGTACTCCTCTGCCTCGCCCCTTTGCGACATGTCCTTCTTTCCCATGATTCTCCCCGGTCAAATCAACGGTGATACTTCGATCAATTTTAACATAGTATCGGATCTCTGCAGCATTATAACTTTGAATGGCACGAGGGAACTTGACATATGACAGAAATCAGACTCTTCATGTCGCTATCGTGCGGGGCTGGCTTCTCTTCAACGAAGCCCTGGAGTTATTTCCCTTTGTCCGTCGTAAAGAAGACACATTGCCGAAAGTCAGAGAGGGCAGTATAATCGAAAGAAAGGGCGATAGGCTTTGCGCCTCTTTCAGCTAACAGGGGCCGAACGGGGAGCCCCCGATCGGGCCTTCGTTCTTAATAATTAACCAGGGGATAGGGTCGCTCCCGAACTGGCCGGGAATCAGATCGGGAAAATGGACGAAAAGACAGTGGATATAATCGGAATCCTGAAGGCTAGTAGAGCCGCGAGAGTAAAGGGAGAGCTAACCCCCGAAAAAATGGAGGTTGCGCAGTCTGTTTCTGTCATTCATATCAACATTCTCACAATTGGCCTTGCGGCTGTGAGAATTTTCGGGAAACACGTTCCAGAAAACATTGAACTACAATTGAAATCCACCCTTGTGGACCTGAATTCAAGGATGACAAACTATTTTGATGGAATGGTGGATGCCTCCACCATGAGGGTGGCCATAGAGGAAGCGGAGGCCAAGGCAACGGAGATCGGAAAGCTGCTCAAGGCCATGAGAACGTAAAGAAAGGGTGTAAACTTTGTACTTCCCTTAGCCTGAACAAGGCCTTGCAATGCTGTCTCCTGTCGGCCTTCGCTTACTGCTCGCTCCATATTCCGTTGATTTTGCGGGGGATTTTGCGTGCGCCCAGCAGGATTCGAACCTGCAACCTTTGGATTCGTAGTCCAACGCTCTATCCAGTTGAGCTATGGGCGCCAATGATTTCTGAAAGTATACAACAAAACTATGATAAAACTATGATAAAATCTACCCATCGACCTCGGTAATCCTTTGCAGCCTTCCCGTCATCTTCTCGATCGTCCCGATCGCGGCCTTGAGGCTCTCCGCGTTGTGGTGCAGGTACCGCTTCGTTGACTCGAGGCTCTTATGGCCGATGTACCGTGCTATAGTATAGATATCTACCCCGTTCTGCGCAAGCCACGTGCCGAAGGTGTGCCTCAGATCGTGGAAGACGAGGTCTTCGATGGCGGCCCTCACGCATGCCTCGTCAAACGCCCTCTGGAGGTTCCTTGCGGATATCCGCCTGCCGCTTCTTGTGGTGAACACATAGTCGTTCTGCGGCTGGATGCTGACGACCTTCCTGTCATCGAGCCTGCGCCTCAGGATCTCCACCACCGTCTCCGACAGAATGGGGATCGTCCTGCCGACCTTGTTCTTGGAGTTAGGCTTAATCACGGTGATCCTTTTGTTCTCGAGATCCACGTGCACGCGCTGCAGCTTGAGGATCTCACTCTCCCTCAGGCCTGTGTACAGGGCGACGACAATTATCTCCCAGAGCTGCCCCCGGAGGTAGCGGTCCGCGGCCTTGAGGAGCCGCGCCTCCTCGTCGTTGATGAGGTAGCGCTCCCTCTCGTTGTCTTCCGTCAGCTTCAGGGGCTCCCCGCAGTATGCGGTCGAGCAAGGGTTGAGGGTCGCCATCTGCCACTTCCTCGACGCTGCGAGGCTGAAAGCCTTGGATAACATCGCAAGCTCTCGGTTCACCGTTGCCGGTTTTGTGGGCGTCCCCCTGCAGGTCAACTCGGCGAGCCTGCCCTGCATGTACCGATCGATGATGCCAGGCTCCTTTATTATGGCTGAGAGCTTCATACCCGCGAAGTAGGGCTGCAGGTGCTTGAGCGACTGCGAGAAGCGGAGCTGGGTGTTTTGTGCCTTCTTAGGGGCGTATTCGACCATGATGACCTTTCCCCGAAAAAGTGGACACCCAGCTACGTTTCGTTCAGGAGCCTTTCGTACTGCTCCGGGCTCCTGTATCCCAATGCCGAATGCCGCCTCTGACGATTATAGAACACTTCCACGTATTCGAGAATACTGAGCCTCGCCTCGGGCCTCGTACGGTAGCGCTCACCATGGACGAGTTCGGTCTTGAGCGTACCCCAGAAGGACTCCAGGTAGGCGTTGTCATAGCAGTTGCCGCTCCTGCTCATGCCCGCCCGCATCCCGTATCGGTTCAGGAGGTCCTGATAGGCATAGCTCGCGTATTGTCTGCCCCGATCGGAATGATAGATCAACCCTCCGGGGCGGCCCTGCCTGCCCACCGCGTCCATGAGGGCGCTTGATGCCAGATCCTGGGTGATCTTGTCCTTTCCTTCACTAGAGAATGCCACACAGGAAAGTGCATGTTGAGAGCTACCCACCCAGCATCTTTCTCACGGTCCTCGCGATCTCCCTTCTAGTGAGGGACTTCATGACGGACCCTCTGATACGGGCCGCTCCTGCCGACTCTTCAGTAGCGGTGTGACTAAAGCCGGTACAGAGAATAAGCGGTGGGTCTGGAGGAATGACAGGCGCCCGAGAGTCGGGTCCGGATGGACGCTATCCGACGGGCACCAGAGGCTTGACACTGATCCATGACAGTGGCACAATGGACGTAGGGTCTCATTCTCCTATTTGAATTGGCAGTGATGCAGGTTCACGTGGAGCGATAACGTCTCTCATGGAGGTTCGTCTGCTGGCGGGCGGCTTCGATCAGTTGAGACGTGCCGAGTCTTTGGCGGCGGGAGTCCTTATCGTCTTTGTCGTCGGTGCCTGCGGGACCCTGCCGAATGGCCGCGGCTGGGGACAGGATGCGATCTATCCCTTCGATGCCGGAAGAATAGGCCGGGCAGCCTATGCCGCCGCGACCGATCCCCAGACGTGGATTCCCTTGGCGGCAGGGGCCGCCATCAACCCCCTCGATCACAGGGTCTCCGACTGGGCGAGGGCCCATACCCCCCTCTTCGGCTCCCAGAGCAATGCCGAACATGTCGACACGACCGTCCTGCATCCTCTTCAGTACGAATGGATAGCCACGGCCCTTGCGACTCCGAGCGGCGACAATCCGGAGGACTGGATCTATGCGAAGGCTAAGGGCATGGCGGTCGAGTGGTCTACCCAGGTGGCGAACGGGAACGCAACGGTCTTCCTCAAGAGGGAAATAGGACGGGAACGGCCGAATCAAAGCGACGACCGGAGCATGCCTTCGAGCGGCGCTTCCGATGCCTTCAATTATACGACCCTCTCGAACACCAACCTCGACGACATCCCTGCCCTCCCCAGCGTCGTGAGGGTTCCCATACAGGTGGGGAACATCCTCACCGCTTCCGCCGTCGGCTGGTCCAGGGTCGAGGCGGGCGACCACTACCCTTCTGATGTGCTCGCCGGCGCCGCCCTTGGCCACTTCGTCACGTCGTTCATCTGTAAGGCGTTCATGGGCCTTCCCGAGGGTGCGCCCATGTTGTCGTTTGCCCCCTCGAAGAAGGGGGCGACGGTCGGCTTCTCCTTCGCGTGGTAAGGGACAGATGTCGGCGAGGGTCCTCCCCGTCGTAATTACAATAACGAGCATCGTCATTGGCGCTATGCCTTGTCTTTGCGGGCGTCACAAGCCTTTTTGCCCAAATCCCAAGAAAGACGCTTGTCGAGAAGAAGTCATTCGAAGGGGGGCTCGACACATCCTCCCTCACCTACAATGAACCATTGGTGAAGACCAAGGGAATGGTGTAACAGAAGGCAACTGGAGCAGCACGGTACCTGTCCGGCCTCGGCCAGGCATCGGACGGGTAAACGATACACCCTGGAAGTTCACCCATAATTTATGCGGCTTGTCGCCCATACCGAACACGAGCGACTCTCAGGCTAGATCTCCACTGTTTCTGGCAGACAGGACATCGGGATGTCCGCGGCCTGCCTCCCTTTCATCACGTGCCTGTGAAGAGTCAGGGGCCCGGTTCACATAGTGCATGATCGCCTCCAGGACTCCACCACCTATGGCCCGGGCCTTGTCGGAGATAGTCAGGCAGTACGATGCGTCTCCTCTAGGCTCGATGTCACCCACCTTCTCGTCTTCCCAGACTCGAATATCCCGAATAAGGCCCCTCACCACGCCGTCGATGGCAGCGGTGACGGGGGTGTCGTCGACATAGAGGATGGTATCCCCCCTTGTCACCGGGTCGCCGATTGATTTGACGTGACGTACTAACCCGCTGTGAGGGGAACGGAGCACCCTCTCCCGGCTGAAGCCTGCGGTCAGGGCTGGTATGCCTGTGTGGGCTTCGGCCGCCCCGTTGTAGATGGCCCGTCCAAGGTTGGCCCCCCTGTTGCTCTCAACGACCGCATGGACCACGTGAGGCGCGGAAAAGCCCGGCCCTACTCCGATGACAAGGGGCGCCTCGTCCCTGTACGTTCCCAGGTTCTTCTTGGCCATAATGGCGTCTACGATGACGTCGGGCATGATATCGGCGACTATCTTCCACGCGGGGTCGACAATGACACCGATTTGACCCCTCTCCCATGCCAGGCCGAGATCGGCCCGGTCGCACACCAACCTCCCGACCACGCCTTCGACCTCCGTCTCCCCATTGTACACCGCCTCGCAAAAAGAGACCGTCCTGCGCACACACAAAGGCCGCTCAATTTCGATCATGCAGATACGGGTGATGTTGGCCATGAAGAGCCGGTGGGCAATGCCGGAGGCCATCTCGCCCGCTCCCTTTATGACAACCGACAGATCTCTCATTCCTCTCCTGTGCCTGCACGGTCCCGCTGTGCCTGCCTTGAGGGTTTTCTCAAGGGTCGGGGACATTTCCGTCATCCCGCTCTCGATGGCGTGGTACACGCTTCGGCTATGGTCGGGCCCGTGGGAGCGGTGATCTCCCGCTTTGCCTCTTTTGCGCCAAACGTACCCCCGGGCTCGCATGCCCCGACCTCGAACGCCATTACCCCAACCACGTCCTCTCGATGAGAAGCTCAGACAAGGCTCGCGGCCACATTCTGAAATAAACCCAAAATTGCCTGACGCACCACTTATGTCTATAGTATATCGCTTAGGGTCGCTATATACAATATCATATAACGATGTCGTACGGCGAACGGGGCATTCCGTTGTTCGGCGCCCCGAAGGAAGCCGCGGTGACCCTTTTGGCTTACCGTATGGCGCGCATCACGACGTGGACAAACCGTCTCTCGGTCTTTTCATGAACGGTGCTTCCGTAACGGGACGAACTACATGCCTATGTCCTCAAGCGGCACTCCCTACATAAAAGCCAGGAACGGATCCCGCTCGTGGCGCGGGTTTCCGTTCCTGATGCGCCTATCGGGGCCTCCCCGCCCGAATCAGTCCGTGGCGATCATCACATTGGACGCCTTGACCACTGCGTAGACATCCTTGCCCGCGGCGAGGCCGAGGGCCTCCGCCGAGGTCTTCGTGATGATGGAGACCACCTCAGCGCCGCCCGGCAGCGTGATGACCACCTCTGAGTTGACCGCACCCGTGGTCACCTTCTTTACCTTCCCCTTCAACATGTTACGTGCACTGAGCTTCATGATTGTATCCTCCCTTGCTGGATTCGATTACCGGCTCCCATTGCTGCCGGTGGATGGGTGTGCCGACGAGCATGTCGAAGGACCACGCTCCCATATCCTGTTTCGTCGGACCTATCCATACGGAGACTGTAACCGTCTTCCAGTGCCGTGTCAATCGCATTGGTCAATAATATCAATTAGTTATGAGACTAGGATAATGGAGATTTATTGCCTATTAAGAATAATTCACCACGAAAACGTTGATATCATTTTGAACATAAGGGGGTTGGGGGAGAGTGATACAGGGTACGGTCGAGTCGGTATAACATGGGTATTGATATCGGTATTGAGCATTGGCACCAAAGGTGACATTCGTGCCCTGCAAGACGTTCCAGAGTGGACCGGCGGTCGAATACTCACCGGGATTATTGACATTACCGGTCACCGTATACGCAAAGACCGAGGCGCTCGACAAAAGGGGCATGACCAATGTTGCAACTGCCATGACAACACGGAAATTCTTTTTCACGTCTCTTCGGAGAGCATCATCGTAGTTGACTAACGTGAGGTGTCCTCCCTTCTCCTCAGAATCTGAGGACACGCCCGAAGTAGTGATGTCGAGTTGATGTCGGATCTCAGCATACGCTATACCATGAGCTTGACTGCCCGAGGCGTCACGTGTGATCCGCGTGCTGGAAGAACTGGCAGGCGGAATAGAAGAAGGGGGGACCCCAATAGGC
Organism: uncultured Syntrophaceae bacterium; assembly: GCA_964476435.1. Classification (GTDB taxonomy): domain Bacteria; phylum Desulfobacterota; class Syntrophorhabdia; order Syntrophorhabdales; family WCHB1-27; genus CAVVNC01. Next base: position 2,160 of record CAYZAF010000573.1, on the reverse strand, counting down.
GGGCTCGACCTTGAAGTGCTTCTGATAGGCCTCGGCAAACTTCTTCCGTCATGCGGTGCGCTAGCGTCGAAGATGCAGCGCGTAGAGCTGGATGTCCCGGGTCATCCCCTTTACCTGCGCGGGCGGGAGCTTACTGAGACTGACATGCTCTCCCAGCTCCGCCCGTGTGGCTTCTGTAATGAGGATGTCCGTACCGAACTGCTTATTCAGATCCTGCACCCTCGAGGCCACATTCACCGTGTCACCCACGAGGGCGTAAGAGAGCCGATCAGGACTCCCGATGTTGGCTGCGACGACGTCCCCCGTGTGGATCCCGATTCCATGGGCCAGCCGAAGACCTCGCACCTTCAGATTTTCGTTGAAGGCATCAAGGCGCCTCGCCATCTCCCGGGCGGCCGACACCGCGAGGGCCGCATGATCTTCCCGGAAGATGGGCGCACCGAACGCCGCCTCGATCTCGTCCCCTATATACTGGAGAACCAATCCATGATGCTCGCGGATCGCCTCCTCCATTTCCCTGAAATACCCGTTGAGAACCCCGACCACCTCCTTGGGGTCGGTCCTCTCCACCATGGGGGTGAAGTCCCTCAGGTCCGCGAAGAGGACCGTCACCCTCCGCACTTCTCCGTCGAAGGAGATCCTCCCACCGAGGATCTCGTCTCGGATCTCGGCGCTCACGTACTTGCCGAAGGTCTCCTTTATGAAATCGCGCTCCCGCAACCCCTGGGTCATTTCGTTGATGACGTCGCCGGTGTAGCCGATTTCGTCGTTCGTCGTGACCTTGACCCTTTCATCGAATATGCCCCTTCGGACATAGCCGAGGACCCTGATGATCTCGTGCAGGGGCCTCGTAAGGTTGCTGCTCACGAAGAAGGTGAGCCACATCGCCGTGCCCACGAAGACGAGGGCCTGCATGGACATCCCGAACTGCAACGCTCCCACGGCGTGCTCGGGACTCGCCGACAGGACATTGGCCAATAAGGCCGACACCGGGATCAGGTTGATTGCGATGAAGAGCGCGGTGAGGCGCGTCCGGATCCGGATGCGCAGGGTGCCAGACGTGAGATAGAGCCCTCCGTTCGGAAAGGCATGGGGGATCACCTTCCGCTGCAAATGGAACTCCAGGACGAAGAAGGCGACCGTTGAGGTGATGAGGCCTGTGATGAGGTTGTAGGTGAGCGCCTGAACGACGAATCTCCTCTCGATCCCCGAGAGGTGGAAGACGGTTGCGTAGACACCCGCTGCGATGAGCCACATGGCCATATCGACGGTAATGAGGAAATAGGGTTCGTTCAACAGCCTTCGGTGCGCCCGGTCTCTGTCACTCCGGGAAAGGGGCTTCTTCCCATAGACCGCATCCCAGTAGCGCCGCAGGGGTCTTTCATAGAATAGGGAGACGACCGTCGGCACGAGGAATGCCAGGGGCACAAATACCACGCTCACCGAGCGGGAGAGGCGGCCGACCTCTGGTGGCGCCCCCTGAGTCGCACTCAAGAAAATGATGACTCCCACACCAATTGCGTTGGATAGGAGGTTCGCCGACAACAGTGCGTTCTTCACTCTTGAGAGGCCGGTCCTGCTCGCGAATCCCGTTCCCGTCTCGCCTGTTTCCTCGCTCATATGTCCCATTCTCTCCTCGCCCCGTACCGCTCGCAGAGTGTCACGTCGCCACGCCGGTCTGTCCGTACATCTGATGCTTTGCCGGTACGAGGCATTATAGCGCAGAGGTACGGGGGATAAAACAAGAAAGTGGGGAACGAACAAAAGAGCACTCTCGTCGGGAAGGGGAACCGGCCGGGCCTGACGGCTTCGTTTCCATTTGTACTCTTCACCTTTTCTAGCAACGGGCAGGTAACAGTTACAGGAAGCTTTTCACCCGTCACCACCCTATGATAATCCATTGACTGCGACCCATACTACCCTTGAGGCCCCATACTCAAGGAGGTGGCTATGACGGTGAAGCAGGCAATCGAGCTTTTCGGATCCCATCAGCAGGTCCATGTCCGACAGAAGACGAGGGACGGCTATCGCTACCTCATCCGTAACTTCGAGGCGCTCTTTGGAGATTCTCCGGTAGAGGCGATATCGAGCGAGGATATCTATCAGTTCTTGCTTATCCTGACCGAGGGCAGGACGAAGGCGAGCGCCCGTCTCCGGTAC
>CAYZAF010000572.1:0-2943 GCA_964476435.1 uncultured Syntrophaceae bacterium | reverse complement strand
CTACCATCTTCGTAACCTTGACATCCCAGGGCCTTCCTGGTATAAATTGACTTCCACCATAGTAGGCGCGTAGCTCAACGGGAGAGCGCTACCTTGACGCGGTAGAGGCTGCGGGTTCAACACCCGCCGCGCCTACCATTTAACTACCCTATTTTAAAGGGCTTTTGTTACCCCTCAGAACCCTCTGGGGCGACGTTGGGGCGACAGTCCAGTTATCGTATGTTGCTGGAATGCTCAATTTTGACACTTTTCATGGACGTCACTATGGCTTTCTTCCTGCTGACGTCGTGATGGGCGTAATGCTTCCTCAGCATCTCCGGTGACACGCAGAGTAGCTCTCCGATCTCCTCAAAGCCGTACCCCTGGTTCAAGAGTATGGAGGCGCAATGCGCCAGCCATGCGGTGTCCGAAGGAAATACCATCTCCCGCGGGCGCCGAAGTATCGGAAATGGGTACTTCGAGAGCATACACCAAAACTCCGTCAAAACGATGACAAAATGCACATCCACCTAGCCCCTCCGGAAGAGCGTTCCTTGTCCTTCCCCCTCGGCGCCCAGGGCCGGAAACTTCTTGACAGTCAAACGTGTGAATGTTATAGGTGATCACATTTCATGCCCATTGAATAAGGTATCCACCCATACTCTCACTCAGGGAGGAAGCGATGGACGCGGAAGGCCGGAAGGAGTTCGTAATAAACTTTCTTAAAACAGCTTTTGAAGAAAAAGATCCCGAAAAAGCGCTGCGTCTCTACGTGGGGGATTACTACAGGCAGCACAATCCCTTTGTGCCGGACAATAAGGAGGGATTCGTTGCCTATGTGAAAATGCGGGTAGCAAAAAACCCGAATCGCAGAATGGAGTTCAAGCATGCGTTTGTGGATGGAGATTACGTGATATTGCACATTCACCACGTCTTCGCTCCCACCGACGAAGTGTATGTCGAGGCGCCGAACGGACTGGCCGGAGTGGATATCTTCCGTCTTGAAAAGGGAAGGATAGTTGAGCACTGGGATGTGCTTCAACCCGTGCCTGCCCAGTCAATGCATCAGAACACGATGTTCTAAGGCCCTACTCTTCTTCGCACGAGCCGGACGGTCTCCATGCCTCAATCCGGCGCACTTTCGTGCGGCGGTTTTCTTTCCCATTCTTGCCCATACCCTTGGGCACGGTTACCTTATGTACTGTGAGCCTGTCTGAGAGGCAGGGTGGAAGACCAGAGTTGGCGCGACCAGGATATTTTCCACTGGCTTGAATGACCGGCGATGAGAGGGGATAGACGTGCAATTGGACGACAGTGGGCTGCTGATACTGCGAAAGCGGTACCTCATCAAGGATGAGGCAGGGAACCCCGTTGAAACGGTGGATGACCTTTTCCGGAGGGTCGCCTCGACGATTGCCAGTGCTGAGGCAAATTACCGAGACGGCCGCCGGGAAGAAATGGAAGGCTCGTTCTATGAGATGATGGCAAACATGGAATTCCTTCCCAACTCTCCCACCCTCATGAACGCAGGCCGGCCCCTGGGCCAGCTTGCCGCCTGTTTTGTCCTCCCCATCGATGACTCGCTCGACTCCATCTTTGACCAGGTGAAGCTCACGGCAAAGCTGCACCAGACAGGGGGAGGAACAGGTTTTTCCTTCTCCCGCCTCCGGCCGAAGAACGATACGGTCGGCTCGACCATGGGGGCGGCCAGCGGGCCTGTTTCCTTTATCCGGGTGATCAACTGCTCGACAGAGGTGATGAAGCAGGGTGGAACGAGAAGGGGGGCGAACATGGGCATCCTCAGGATCGATCACCCGGACATAGAGGAGTTCGTGACAGTGAAGCGGGACCCGGCGGAATTGACGAACTTCAACCTCTCCGTGGCGATAACGGACGGGTTCATGGAGGCCTGGGCCCATGGCGGGATGTTCCCTCTCGTCAACCCTAGGACGAAGAAAGAGGTGAGGAAGGTCAGGGCACAAGATCTTCTCAGGCTTATCGCGGAATCTGCCTGGGTGTCGGGCGATCCGGGGGTGATCTTTATCGATACCATAAACCGCGCAAACCCCACACCCCGCATAGGCGAGATCGAGGCCACCAACCCTTGCGGCGAACAGCCCCTCCTCCCCTACGAATCCTGCTGTCTCGGCTCCATCAACCTCTCGAAGCTCGTGAGGGACGGGGATCTCGACTGGGAGAGGTTGAAGGTACTGACGCACCTCGGCGTGCAATTCCTCGACAACGTCATCGACGTGAGCGCCTATCCTTCCCCGGAGATCACTCGAATTACGAGGGCAAATCGGAAGATCGGTCTGGGAGTGATGGGGTTCGCCCACCTGCTCATCCGCCTCGGACTCTCATACGATTCTACGGAAGCAGAATCCATGGGCGAGAAAGTCATGGGATTCATCCAGAGAGAATCCAAGGTAGCATCGAACCAGCTGGCGGCGGTGAGGGGGCCGTTTCCCAATTACAAAGGCAGCGTATGGGAGAGGGAGAACTTCCCTCAGCGGAACGCCACCACCACGACTGTGGCCCCCACAGGGACCCTAAGCCTCATCGCCGGATGCGCGAGCGGCATCGAGCCTATTTTCGATGTGCACTACCACAGGCTTCTTCTGGGGGACATAGACGTGGAGATGGAGGACTCCCTCTGGCGGGAGATGAAGAGCGCAAGTCCGCATGGAGCCTCTCTTGAGCGGCTCTTCCGCAAAGCCTATGACGTGGCGCCCGAGTACCACTTAAGGATGCAGAAGGCCTTCCAGAATCATGTGGACAACGCCGTCTCCAAGACCATCAATCTACCCGAAAGCGCCACTCCGGACGAAATCCTCGCTATATACGCGGATGCCCATCGTCTGGGGTTGAAAGGCACCACTGTTTTCAGGAACAGGAGCCGCGATTACCAGATCCTGTCATGCGGGACCCACCAGATCTGCTCGTGAGGCCACATCTTATTCCAAT
>CAYZAF010000571.1:0-5228 GCA_964476435.1 uncultured Syntrophaceae bacterium | reverse complement strand
TCGAACTGGTGGTATTTCCTCTGCAAATAGACCATCAGGCCTTCGCTCTTCAGGACGATGAAGGCGACAAGGATGATGCAGTAGATGACGATCCTGAAAGTGCCGAAGAACCTGAGGAATTCGGAGAGAGGCACGAGGATGAGAGAGCCTATGACGGCGCCGATGAGCGTGCCCCCGCCGCCCATTACTACGGCTGCAATGGGGATGATGGAAAAATCGAGGGCGAAGAGCGAAAGGCCCGCCCACATGTAGAGGTGGGCGATGTACGCGCCGCCGAAGCATCCCATCAAGGCGGCAATGAACACGGCGAGGGATTTTATGGAAGTCACGTTGATGCCGGAAGCCCTGATCGACTGATCGTTATCCTTGACGCCCCTCAGGACGAGCCCCACGTCCTGGCTCACAAGCCTCCTCATCCCGAAAAGGGCAGCGAGCGTGGCGACGATGATCATGTATTGCTCGATATACTCGCCGGGAAAGCTGTCGATGCCCGATATGCCGTTCGTGCCGCCCAGTATATTGAGGGCTTCGATGATCCGCGAAAAGAGGATGGGATACATGAGGGTGACGATGGCAAAATAGACCCCCCGCAGAGGCAGGCAAGGAAGGATGATGGCCGTGCAAAGGGCTGCGCCGCAGACGGTTGCCAAAGGGATCGAGAGGTAGAAGGGCAGGGTGAGGTAGACATTGAAGATGGCAGCGAGATAGCCCCCGACGCCGACGAAAAGCGCCCCCCCGAGACAGACGAGGCCGACGTAGTTTGCAAGGAAGTCAAAGGCGAGGGCGAGGATCGCATAGACGCACATGATGTTGACGACCCTCTTCCAGTAGGGCGCGAGCCCAAGGATGAGGGGCAGGAGGAGGAAGCCGGCAATCAGGACGAGCCGGGGCCCCACGAGATAGATGATCTCCTCGAAGGAAGAGACGGCATAGATGCCTTCCGTTCTCACCTTGAGGCCTCTGTCGATGCGCTCTCTCCTCGTCGTCTCCATGGCGCTAGACCCTCTCTTCCAGCTGTTTCTGCTTGCCGAAGATGCCGGAAGGCCTGATGAGGAGCGTGACGACGATGGCGAGGAGGGCCACCACCATCACGAAATGGCTGGAGACGAAGGTTTCAGTGAGGATCTGGGCAAAGCCGATGATGAAGGAGGCGATGATCGTGCCGCCCCAGCTTCCCAGGCCGCCTATGACGCAGACGGCTACGGCAAATATGAGCACGTTGTATCCCTGTTCGACGACGATGTTGCCCAAGGGGAGCAAAAGGACAGCGGCGAAGCCCGCGAGGCCCGACCCTATGGCGAGGGAGATGAGGGCCGTCATGTCGGAGTCGATGCCGAGCATCATGGCCGCCCGCTCGTCCTGGGCGATGCCGCGCAGAGCCAGGCCGATTTTTGAGAGCCTCGTAAAGAGAAAAAGGGCCACGAAGAAGAGAATGCCCGCCCCTACGATCACGAGCCTCTGGTAGTCCACCGTCACGCCGAGCATCTCAATCGAGCCGGAGATGAAGACGGGCAGGGTATACGTCATGCCCCTCAGGCCCCCCCATCTCAAGCCCTCGATGATGGCAAGGCCGATGGCGTAGGTGCCGATTATCTCGGAAATCTCCATGCCCCGGATCCTCATGATGATGAACCGGTAGATCAGGGCGCCCACCAGGCTCGTCGCGAGGATGCCGCACCCTATGGAGACGCCGTACGGGAGGCCTGCTGCGTGGAGGAGCAGCCAGACTATATAGCCCGCCGTTATGTAAAGGGCTCCGTGGGCGAAGTTGGGCAGCCTGCTGATGCTGTAGACGAGGGCGAAGCCTAAAGACAGGAGGGCGAGCACCACGCTATTGATGACGCCGTAAACGACGATCTCCACGGACTGCCCCCTTCTCCTTTAAGCCTTTTAGGCTACTGCATCCACGGGGGCAGGAGAACTTTTGATTCCGCGGCTTTCGGGGGAAAGATCTGCACCCTCTTGCCTCCCTGCCACTGAATGATGCCCGTCACCGCGCCTTCCGCAGGATCCAGAGAGGGTATGATCTGGTGCGATTTCTTGTCGAAGCGCATCCTCCCGTAGACGCCCATGATGTCCGAATCTTCCAGACCAACGATCACCTTGTCGGAGTCCGTGCTCTGCGCCTTCTCAATGGCGTCCTTTAGCTGATAGACGGCCATGTAGCTCGAGGACGTACCGTAGCCCTCGGGCTCGAGGCCCCATTTCTTCCTGTACGCGTCCACGAATTTCATCGTCCACGGCGTAATGCGGGCCGGAGCGTTGCCCCCGTTGACGAGGTCGACGATGAGGAACTCACCCTTGCCCTCCATGGCCTTCGCGAAGCCAGGCTGCTCCGCGGCGTTCACGAAGCCCAGGGGCAGGCACTTCAGCTTCAGGTCGGTCCACTGCTTCAGGAGCACTGCGCTTTCCGGCATGTCCATCCATATAAAGAGGAGCTGGGCGCCCTTCTTGCCGGCGTCCATGAGTCCCACCGAATAGTCACCGGTCCCCGTTGGGTATACCTTCATGTCGATCACGGTCCACCCCTTCGCCGTGAGGGCCTTCTGCATGGCCTCGCCGCCCGCCCGGGCGTGGGCCACGTCCTGCACCATGATGTATGCCTTGTTAAGGGAGTGGGTCTTTCTGATGTCTTCGATGAGCGTGACGAGCTCGCCCATCATGACTCCCACATGGCTCGTGTTCCGGAAGCAGTACTTATACTTCCCGTAGTTCTCCGCCACCTTCTGCGTATAGGCAGGCGTCAGTACCCCCGTGGTGAGGATGCTCACCTTCTTGTATTTGCTCAAGAGGTCCATGGCGGCGAGGGCCGCCTCCGAGCGGACAGGCCCACCGACGATAAAATCGACCTTCTTTTCGAGGATAAGCTTCTCCACCCCAAGGAGCGCTTCGCTCACCGGCACGCTGGGTTCGAGATCCCTGGTGTCGATCACCTCCACGCTGAGGGGCCTCTTCTTGCCGCCCACATCGACGCCGCCCGCGGCGTTGATCTCTTCAGCGGCGAGCTTTATGCCCCGCTCCGCATCCCAGCCGTAGAGAAAGGCGGTTGCGAGGGGCGCGCCTATGACGATCGGCTTTTCAGCTGCGTGAGCGGATAGAGTCAGACCGAGACAGAGACACAGGGCAAGCAGAATAGAGCCTATACTCTTTTCCATGATTCCCCCCTTTTTTCTTGATCATCCTCTCAGGCCCTGCCCGATAAGCGAGCAACAACCGTGCCAATCCATCCATTGCCTGTCGTAAGGCGTTGCAACGAGGCAGAGAACGGCTGATCGTCTTTCGCCCGTCTTTAAGGCCTTCCAGGAGTAACATTGAAAGTTTCTTCCCCTATTGAAAGTTTCTTTCAGCAAGGCCTCCTTTCGACCTCTACCCTATGGTACCGATAGGTTATACCCTTTGAGCTTCTGTCGTAGCGTCGGACGCGATATTCCCAGGATCGAGCAGGTCCTTCCCAGGTGCCACCCCGTCTCCTTCAAGACCGCCATGATGTGGTCCCGCTCGACTGCGTCGAGGCTCCGCAGGTCGCGCGCAAATCCCTCCCGGCCCGCCGGTTTCCCCGACTGCGCGAGCAGGCACTTTACCGATTCCTCGAAGATCACGCTCCCTTGAGTATCGAGGGCTGCCTTCGTGAGGACATTCTCCAGTTCCCTCACATTTCCCGGCCAGTCGTACTCGACGAGGAGACGGTAGGCCCTTTCCTCCACGGTCCTCACGTTCTTGCGCAGCTCGCGGTTGATCTTTTTCAAAAGATAGGCGATCAAAAGGGCGATATCCTCCCTCCGCGCCCTCAAGGGGGGCACCCTGAGGGTGGCCACGCTGAGGCGATAGTAGAGATCCTCCCGGAAGGCGCCCTGCTGAACCATCTGCCACAGCTCCCTGTTGGTTGCGGCAATGACCCGGGCATTCGAGTTGAGGGTCCTCTCTCCTCCGACCCGCTCGAATTCCTTTTCCTGGAGAAAGCGAAGGAGCTTCGCCTGCAGGGCCAGAGGTATGTCGCCCACCTCGTCCAGAAAGATCGTACCCTCGCCGGCAAGCTCGAAGCGGCCCCTTTTCTGGGCGAGGGCGCCGGTGAATGCCCCCTTCTCGTGGCCGAAAAGCTCGCTCTCGAGGAGGGTGGAGACGATGGCAGAGCAGTTTATGGCGATGAACGGCTGCTCCCTCTGCTGGCTGTTGCAATGGATGGCCCGGGCGATCAGCTCCTTGCCCGTTCCCGTCTCCCCCTCTATGAGCACGGTCACCCGGTTCTCCGAGAGGGCCCCGATGGCCTTGAAAACTTCCTTCATGTCCTTGCTGCTGCCGACGATCTTCCCCTTCTGATAGGCAACGTCGCTCTCCAAGCGCAGGCGGGCCTCGACCTTCGCGCCAGAAAGCTTCATCGCCCTCGAGACGGCCTTTTCGAGCTCGTCCACATCGATCGGCTTCGTGATGTATTCCGCGGCCCCGAGCTTGATGGCCTTCACGGTCGAGTCCATGTCGTGGAAAGCCGTTATCATGATGACCGGGACATTGCTGTCACGACCTTTCAGCTCCCGGAGGATGTCGAGGCCGTCGCCGTCGGGCAGGCGAATGTCCATTATGGCCGCATCGGGCTTGCATGCCTCGAGTTTTTCCCGCCCCTCGGCCGCGCTTGCGGCCGTTTCCACCTCGTATCCTTTTTCGGTGAGAAACATTTTGAGCGATTCGAGGATGATCTTCTCGTCGTCGATGATGAGGATGCTTCGCTTTTTCAAGGCAGGTCCTCCTTCACGGGCAAGGTGAGGCCCAGAACCGTGCCTTTCGGTTTCCCGGGGACGAGATCGACGCGGCCGCCGTGGGCTTCGACGATCTTCTTGACGTTTCCAAGGCCCAAGCCCGTACCCCCCTTCTTGCGGCTGAAGAAAGGATCGAAAACGAAAGGCAGGTCCTCAGGACGTATACCCGGCCCGTTGTCACAGATCTCAATTCTCAGGGACGTGCCGTTTTCCTTTGCAACTTTTGAGGTGATTTCGATGACACCGCCCTTGTCGAGGGCATCGACGGAGTTGATGAGGATATTTATCAGGGCCTGCTCCATCTTCTCTCCGTCGAATACCAGTCGGCGGAGGCGGTGGTCGGAATAGCGCTTCTTGATGTCGATCTCCTTTTCCCTTATCCTGACGTCCAGGGTATCGAGGCAGGAATCGATGAGCTTCTTGAGAGAGCCGGTCTGCATCTTGAGGCTTAGGGGTTTCGCATAATCGAGCATCTCG
>CAYZAF010000570.1:0-6035 GCA_964476435.1 uncultured Syntrophaceae bacterium | reverse complement strand
GAAAACGATGAGCGGAGGAAGGGGGTGGTGCCCCCCTTCGGCGGCATCGGGATAGGGGGCTGCCTCTTTTCCCCGCCCATGGGCTGCCCGGCCCTGCGGCTCGGCCACGCCCCGGAACGCGAGATAGATGAGGATCGCCAGGACTATCCCGAGGAAGAGCCCGAGGAGCCAGTCCTGATAGTCCAGCAAAGGGAAGAAACGCATGGGCTCTCCTCCTATCTCTTCATCACGACGGTCACCAGCGTGACTGCAAGGATAACGCCGGCACTGCCGATGAGCCCGAGAAGCACGTAGATCTCCCTCGCGGGGCGATGGCCACGGCCCGTGGGCTCCGTTGCCGGCGCACCGCGCAAGGGAAGGTAGCGGGCCCGCTCCTGCTCGGAGAACTGGCCGCTTTTCGACGCCCAGACGAGGAGCGCGAGACTGGCTGTGACGCTTATGATCATGAGCAGGATCCAGGGAATGTAATAGATCACCGGGGCACCTCCTTCTGGTTTTCGTACGACGCGGGGATGCTCCTTGTTGATGTCCCCGCATCGGACTGGCCGATGAACGTGACGGCCACATAATTGCCCACGTCCCAGATCTTCTCCGATTCCAGCTCGCCTTTGAAATAGGGCATGGCAGTGCCGGTGATGCCGTTCATGATCTGATAGTAGAGAATGCCCCCTGAGATGCTTCTCCCCTTGAGGATCGTGAAGTTGAGGGGCGGCGGCGCGAGAAAGGCTTCGGCAGGCCCCATGCCGTCCCCTACCGGACCGTGGCAGCCGATGCAAAAGCTTTCGTAGATCCGCTTTCCCCTGGTGAGGCCCGCTGCCGTGGTCGGATACGGGTCAGCCAGGGCCCGCCATCCCTCCGGCACCCACGAGTGGAGCCATTCCACGTTATCGACAGGCCCCGAGGCATAGGCATCCAAAGTGAGCTTCTTCCAGTATCGCTGCCGCTCCATTCTCCTGTCGGCCATTTGAAAGCCCAGGGACTGCTTGTAGGCGACAAGGGCCTTGATCTTCCTTGCGCCGAGGGACTCGAACGCGGGCATGATCGATTCCGGCCGCGTGTACCGGGGATTGACAAAATGGGCCACGTGCCAGTCATCAGGGTGCTCGCCGCCCTCCTGCGACAGGTCAGGTCCTGTCCTCTCGGACCCGAGGAGGTGCGGCTGCTCTTCCACGTAGTCGCCTGCCCGCGCGATCCTTTCAGCTCCGTGCTCCCAATCGATGTTCCTTACGAACTGGGTGTGGCAATACGTGCAGCCGTTGGCGATGTAAATGGCCCTCCCTTCCTTTTCGGGAGCGGTCCTGGGCCTCACGAGTGCGGAGGGCTTGTCGGTGATGGTGGTCCACGGCACGATCACGACGATGAGGAGAACGGCGCCGAAGAGCATGAGGCCCCCGGCGATGATGAGGGCAACGGTCATTCTCACGGCGCATCCTCCCTGCGGGTAGGGCGTAGGCTCATCAATACATTATAGAGGCCCACGCCTGCGCCGGCCACGATGAGCACGCCGAAGAGGAGCCTGAGCACGAAGTACGGGTGCAATTCCGGGAGTATCCGGTAGACCGCCTCCCCGTTGAGCCATCCGGTCCCCTGGATGAGGCCGGCCATGGTGAGGACGAAGAAGAACCCTGAGAGGCCCGAGAGCACGAGCCAGTACTGTACGTCGGCGAGCTTCGCGCTGTAAAGGGGCCTGCCGGTGATGCGCGGAAGGGAGAAGTAGGCGGCGCCGATAGCTATGAATCCCGAGAAGCCGAGCACCGCGATGTGGGAGTGGCCGATCACCCAGTTAGTAAGGTGGGTCACGCGCTGCACGATGGGCAGGGACTGAAATGGCCCCTGGAGGCAGACGATCAGGTACCAGACGAGGCCGGCGAAGACCCACTTTCCGCCCACATCTGCGTGGATGCTCCCGAGCCTCCCCCTCATGGTGAGCCAGAGGTTGGAAAGGACCGCGAGCACTGGGAGGAGCATGCCGATCGAGCCCGTGACTGACACCACCTTGAGCCACGTGGGGACCGGCGTCTGGAGCAGGTGGTGCGCGCCGATATGGGGGTAGAAGATGAGGATGGACCAGAAGCCGAGCAGGGAAAGGGTATGGCTGAACAGAGGCCCGCCGGAGGTCACGGGTATGATGTAGTAGGCAGCGGCAATGGCCAGGGGCGTGAGGAAGAGGCCAACGATGCCGTGGCCGTAAAACCAGGCGAGCACCGCGTCGGGCATGCCCGTGAGGGCGCCCGTAGGCGGGTTCCATACGGCATTGCCGAAAAAATAGATCCAGAAGGTGAAGATGAGGGCGGCGATGGCGTACCAGACGGAGACATAGAGGAGCTTCTCCGTTCTGGCAAGGACCGTCCTCAGGAGATTGTAGAAGATGAGGGCGAAGGTGACCAGCACGAGGATGTCCACCGGCCATATATACTCTGCGTATTCCCTGGACTGGGTCATGCCCAGAAGGAGCGTGGCGCTCCCCGCGATGACCGCGATGTTCCACATCACCACGGTCAGGCGCCCCAGGGCGCGGCTGTAAAGGGGAGAGCGGCAGAGAAGGGGCACATAGAAATGGAGGGCCCCTATGAGACCTGAGCCCACAAAGCCGAAGATCATGCCGTTCGTATGGACCGGGCGGACCCGGCCGAAGAGAAGCCACGTCACGTTCTTATAGAGGAAGAGGTCGGGCGCAACCATCCAGGAGGCGAGGATGAAGCCCCCAAGGGCAAAGAGGAGGAACCAGACCGCTGAAGAGACGAAGAAAACGCGTGCGGTCTCGTGGGCCTCGTCTGGTATTGGTGTGGTCATGTAGGTCCTCACCTCCTAGCGGTGGCATGCGAGCCAGCAGTCAAGCTCGCCCTCCATCTTTCTGTGGCACTTCACGCAGAATCCCATTTCGAAATTGACCTGGGGCAGCCTGTCCATGCTCCTCACGTCCCCGTGACACTCGGAGCAGTCGAGGCCGGCCCATCTCACGTGAGGCTGGTGGCGGAAGAAGACGAAGTCCGGGACCCAGAACGCCTGCACCCACAGGACAGGCTTGTTGCTGTCGAGATAGGCTTTCTCCCGCACGATGTCAGGATGGTCAGGGATGATGTACTTGTGGCAGAAGAAGCACTTCTCTATTGCCGGCAGGCCTGCATTCTCGGACCTCTCCACGAAAGGATGGCAGAAGCGGCAATCGATCCGCTTCACCCCGGCGTGAACACGGTGGCTGAAGGGGATAGGCTGGGCCGGGCCGATGGAGGCTGCCGGGTATATTTCATAGAAATAGAACAGGGCAACAAATAGCAGGCCGATCACGGCCATCCACGGATAGGCCCTTTTCGTCTTGTAATCCGCTCCTCTCACGGCCTCAAGCGCTCCTCCCTCTCCTCGAGGAATTTATGGAACAACGGATCAGAAACCGGGACGAGGGGCATTCTCCTCAGGAAGAGGCCCACGCTGAGCATGACCATGCCCAGAAATCCCGCGGTGACGAGCCCCTCGAGCCATCCCAGGGGGATGCCTGGACCGTGCCAGAGGGAGGGCGCAACGAAAATGAAGCGCTCGAGCCACATGCCCGCGAGCACGATGAGGCAGAGGATCGTCATCGCCGGCTTCCATGTCTTCGCTTTCCGGCTCAGGAAGGTGAAGAAAGGGATGAAGAGGATCATGGCAAGGATGACCCATCCCAAGTGCTCCCAAGGGGGGAGCCTGAAGCGGAGGATCAGGTACCGCGTCTCTTCCGGGATGTTGCCGTACCATATCACGAAGAACTGCGTGTAGAAGAGGTATCCTGTGAACAGGGTGAAAGCCATGACCAGCTTTCCCATGTCGTGGAACTGGCGAGCATGGAGGTACTCTTTCAGGACTGTCCTGTCCTTTGAGAGGAAGGAGAGGAGGTAGAGGGAGACCAGGCCGCTGTAAAAGCTTCCGATGAAATAGTAGCCCCCGAAGAGAGTGCTGTACCATCGCGGATCGAGGGACATGATGAGATCGAAGGCGACTAAAGAGAGCACGAAGGCGTAAACGATCCCTATGATGGGGGAGAGGTTCTTCTGGCTGCGCCATGCCTTTGGAGGTCCCTGGGCCTGCCCGTCCTTGGTCCCGGTGCCGGGCAGGGCCGGCTGAATGTCTGTCTTCAAGGAGTAGGAGACATAGGCGAGGCAGAGGCAGGTGAGGGCAGCGAGGCCGAATCCGTCCCTGGCAAAGACGAACCACGGCCTGAGCCACATCTGCTTAAAGGCGCCTTCCGCTGGCCCGCGGGCCCACGTGAAGAGCAGGTTTCTTCCCGCGTAGAGGCCCCAGAAAAGGCAGAACGAGACGGGGAGATACCAGGAAAAGGCCTCGGAAAGCCGCTTCATTGGCCTGCCCCACGCAGCATTCGCCATGTTGAGCACAGGGGAGAAGAGCACGGCGCCGAAGGAGAGGCCCGCCCAAAAGACGAAATTGACGAGATAGGCCTGCCAGGCCCTCGCGGCGAGGCCGGTCAAGAGGGCCGCCAGAAAGGCGATGCACCCTGCGATGGCGAGCACTCCCCCGATGACGGGCCATGCCGCTGGTATGCGGCGATCGGCTCCACTACCGCTGTCAGCCCGCATCCCGCACCTCTTGCGCCCCCGCCTCTTCGAGGAGCCTCTGGATACGGCCGCGATCAGCAAAAGGACACGTGACGACCACGCCGAACTGGAGGCCCGAGAAACTGGCATTGTAGCCCACGGGCACGCCTAGGCGGGGCAGGCGGCCTCCGAGAATCCAAGAGACAACGGAGAAGATGACCGAAAAGAGGATGACCCCCTCGAAGCAGACGACGATCCAAGGCACAAAGGGAAGAATGGGCTTGCCGCTCGTGATGAGGTTGAAGCTGAGGTGCGCGTAGACGGCGAGGCCGACGAAGCTCATCCCGCCGAGGATGCCTCCTAGGAGCGTGAAAAGAGGCACCGGGCTGCGCCGGATTCTTGTGGCTTCCTCAAGCTCTTCGACGTGGACAGGGGAGAAGACGTGTCGGATCTTGCAGCCGGTGGCTTTCAGGCTTTCCAGCCCTCGTGCGAGATCGTCCGCGTACGTGAAGACGGCGAGGAGACTCTGGTCATCGGACATGAGTTGCCTCCCTAGCCTTGCGCGGCGGCCCTGCCTCTTCCTTTGCCTCTGTCATGGCGACCGACGGCAGAAACTTCACGAACAGGAGGAAGGCCATGAGGAGGAAGCAGAAGGAGCCGAGCATGATGCCCCACTCCACCCACGTGGGCCAGTAGAAGCCCCACTGATAGGGGAGATAGTCCTGGGCCATGGAGCCTATGATGATGACGAAGCGCTCCGACCACATGCCGAGATTGATGATGAGGGAGAAGATGAAGAGGCAGGCAACGCTCCTGCGGACCTTCTTGAAGAAGAAGAGCAGGGGCACGGCCACGTTGCACGCGCACATGATGAAGAAGAAAGGGGCATAGTGTCCGACAGCCCTGAATATGAAGGTCTGCTGCTCGAAGACACTGCCGCTGTAGAAGGCCATGAAGTACTCCATGACATACGAATAGCCGACGATGAGGGCCATGAGGATGAGGGTCTTTGCCACCATCTCGAGGGTCCTCTCCGTGATGATGTGCTCGATGCGAAAGATTCGCCTCGCCGGAATGAGGAGGGTGAGCACCATGGCAAGGCCGGAATGGATGGCGCCCGCGACAAAATAGGGGGCGAAGATCGTGCTGTGGTAGCCGGGGATCACGGTGAGCGCGAAATCCCAGGAGACGACGCTGTGCACCGAGATGACGAGAGGCGTGGCCAGTCCCGCAAGGAGCAGGTACGAGGCCCCGTAGTGGCGCCATTGCCTGTCCGTGCCTGTCCAGCCCAGGGCGAAGAACCCGTAGATCCTGCGCGCTATGCCGGCAGTCCGGTCCCGGACGATGGCGAGGTCGGGCACGAGTCCTGTATACCAGAAAAGGATGCTCACCGTGAGATACGTCGAGACCGCGAGAAAATCGAAGATGAGGGGCGACTGAAAATCGGGCCAGAGGAACCGCTCGTTCGGGTAGGGAATGAGCCAGTAGAAGATCCACGTGCGGCCGAGG
>CAYZAF010000569.1:0-5688 GCA_964476435.1 uncultured Syntrophaceae bacterium | reverse complement strand
CATGAAAGCGACATGACAGGTGTGACAAGACAATAGTATGTCAGTTAAGGCCCTGTCACCCGTTACCTCGTCTTAGCGGGCCGAGCCGATAGAATCGCGGGTATCCAGCATTCCTCATGGATACGGCGGTTATGTCATGCCCGTCCGGGAGGGCTGTTCGTTCTCGATTCGCATCGCCGGGAGCGCTGGGCTACCCGTTCACGGAAAGACGAGCGTGACGCAAACGATGTGTAAGCCACGAGCCCTCTGGCGAGGGGCTTCACCTTAGTCCACACGCCTGATACCGAGGCATAGCGTTCCACTAGGGCGCTCTTGTTTGCGGACGATCACAGAGCAAAAACGAAAAGCTAGAAACCCGCGACTAATGATATTCCCGTCTCGCGGGTGGCTCCGCAATCGGCGCGTGAGTGAGTCTGGAGTCTAAAACGGGTCAGCGCGAAGGCGCAGCGAATCGGAAGGAATAGCCCTCCACACGGACGGGTGAGGTTGGGGTATTAGAAACGAACAATCCCGAAAAGAAGACCACAGCGTAGATCAGCCGGGCTTTTCGAAACCCCTGAGACTCTCGGCTTCTGGCGCGTGAGCGAGTCTGGCGTGTCAACGGTTCAGCGCGGGAGGCGGGAAGCGTCTCGGAAGGAATAGTCGCTCAAGGGGACAGGCGGTCTTGAAGAACAGGGAAAGGGCGGCGCAGGACGGCAATCGACTGCATCCAGAATTGCTCTAATGGTCTGACCACTGAATATATAAAAAAATGGTGGAGTGAATATTTTTTTGTTGACACGGTTCCGGCAAAATAGTATTGTATACAATCACTGTGTCGTCGCCCCGGCGAAATACGCTGCAGGAGGAGAGAAAGGGCCGGTTCATGATGGGTGATGTGAATCCCCTGACTTCTCAAGGCGCCGGGGACGAAACGAGGGCATAGTTAGCTTCGTAACTTCTCGTAATTACTCCCCTTTCCCCCTGGGCACCCCCCCAGGGGGATTTTTTCTTTGCATCTCAGAATCCTTTGAGGTATGCTAAATTCCTTATGGATATCATAGACTTCAACGCATTGTCAGGGGGCGTGCTCGGCCTCATCTATTCAGCGGGTCCTGTGGCCAAGGTAGTCGTTCTCGTACTCCTCTTCTTCTCGGTCTTCTCCTGGACCATCTTTTTCTACAAATGGCGGCAGCTAGGGTCCGTGGAGAGCGACGGAAACAAGTTCCTCAGGGTGGCCAGGGACAGCGAATCGTTCAGGAAGCTCACGACCATTTATGCGGACAAGCCTGACAGCCCCTTCTACAAGCTCCTCGTGTCATCATACAAGGAGGTGACTGCCAGGCAGAAGGAGGGCCAGTCCACCCAGGGCGAGACCATACCTGCAGTGGAGAATGTGCTGAGGATCACCGTTTCCCAGGAGACGGAGAGGCTGGAAAGACGCCTCTCATTTCTTGCGACCACAGCGAACACTGCCCCGTTCATTGGCCTGTTCGGTACCGTTTGGGGGATCATGGATTCTTTCAGGGAGATAGGCCTGAGGGGCACCACGAGTCTGGCCGTCGTTGCGCCTGGCATCAGCGAGGCCCTCATCACGACAGCCCTCGGGCTTTTCGCGGCCATTCCGGCAGTTCTCGCGTACAACTACCTCACGAACAGGCTGAAGGGTGTCTCCCTGAAGATGGAGCACGCCTCCGCCTACATCGTCAACCTCATCACCCGATGAACGCACCACGGCAATCAAAGGGCCCCCTCTCCGAGATCAATATCATTCCCCTCGTGGACGTCATGCTCGTGCTCCTCATCATATTCATGATCGCCGCACCCATGATGCAGCAGGGACTGCCCATCAATCTCCCCAAGGTCACTACCAGGCCGCTCCCATCGAAGGAGGACATCCAGGTCGTGACCGTGACGAAGGACGAGGAGATCATCGTCAACACGAAGCGTCTTGAGATGAAAGACCTCAAGGCCGGCATTGAGCTCCTCTTCGCCAACAGACCGGATAAGGAAATATTCCTCAAGGCCGACAGCGCCGTTCCTTACGGCTTCGTGGTGAAGTGCATGGGCATCATAAAAGAGGCTGGCATAGAAAAGGTGAACATAGTAACCAGGCCGCCCGACGAGAGATGAGAGAAGAGAGCTGGTACAAGTGGTTCTTCGTCGCGATGCTCTTCCACTGCCTCATACTGGTCGCCTTCAGCGTGACCATAAAGAGGGCTCCCCGGAGGATCGAGATCCCCTATTACTCGGTAAACCTCGTGGGGGACATAGGCTCTCCTGAAACGAAGGCTGCGGCGCCTGCCCCTCCGGCGGCCCCCGAGAAGCAAGCCGAGCCTCAGCCTGCGCCCAAGGAAAAGGAGCGCGTCGTCTCCACCTCCAAAGAGAGATCCCTTGCGCCTGTCAAGAAGGACGTGCCGGAATCGTTGACCAAGGACGACGTGAGGCGGCTCGATCAGCGGATCAAGCAGATGACCCAGGAGGAGTCCACGGAGGATAAGATCAGGCAGATGAAGCAGCACGTCCAGTATATGGACGTGACCTCGCGCGGAAAGGGAGGCTTGTCAGGCTCGAAGGGCGCCTTAGCCGGTAACTCCGCCTACGATCAGTATCAGGCGGAGGTGTGGGAGAGGATCAGCGAAGCATGGCGCGCCCCGATGTCAGCGAAAAACGATCTCCAGACCCTTGTGACGATCAAGATTAGGAAGGATGGACGCATAACGGACTGGCAGATAGACCAAAGATCGGGCAGCAGGCTGTACGACGAGGCAGTGGCCCGTGCCTTGAGGTCGGTGAACGACCTTCCCCCCATACCGCCTTCTCTCGGCACGGATTCCATCGAGATAGGCTTCAACTTTCACCCTGCAGCCGAACCCCGCTAGGATTTCAGCCCCCTACTTCCCGTATCTCCTGTCCCTATGCTGAAAGCTCCGAATGGCCCGCAGGAAATCGATCTTCCTGAACACAGGCCAGAGGGCATCGCAGAAGTAAAACTCGCTGTAAGCGCTCTGCCAGAGGAGAAAACCGCTCAAGCGTATCTCCCCGCTCGTCCTGATGATGAGATCGGGGTCCGGAATACCGCACGTATAGAGATGATTCGTGATGTCCTCGACGGTGAGTGAGTCAGTCAGCTCGGAGACGGACGCTGCCTTCCTCTCTTCGAGCGCCTTTTTCACCGCCTCGACGATCTCTTCTCGCCCGCCGTAGCCCACGGCGATATTGAGCATGCGCAGGTTGTGGCCGCTCGTCGCCTTTTCGCATCTGTCAATTGCCTCGCGTACGTCCTCGGGCACGCCCTCGAGATTGCCGAAGGCCTTTACCCTGAACTTGTTCTTCGTTATGACGTGGTTGTGCGACAGATCGTCCATCTTGTCCCTGATCACCCTGAACAGGGCTTCCACCTCATCCTGGTTCCTCCGGAAATTCTCAGGGGAGAAGACCCAGACCGTCACGATCCTGATGTCGAGGTCTGCGCACCACTGGAGCAGATCATCCAGCCGGCGCGCACCTTCCCGGTGCCCGTCAGCCACGTCGTCGAAACCCATTTCCTTGGCGTACCTCCGGTTGCCGTCGAGAATGAACCCGAGATGGGTCGGCATGGACCCTTTCCTGATCCGGTGGGAGAGGCGTTTTTCGTAAAGGTAGTAGAGGAGTGTCTGAATCACGCCGTGACTATTATAGTCTATTCCCGGGAAAAAAGTAAGTGGTGCTTACAAAAAAGGCACTCTTCTCAATCCCCGCGGGAGTCAGTCACGCCGCGTTTCTATTGATCTTCCTCGTGAGGGCCTTGATGGCGTCCTTGAGGCCGTCCAGGGTTAGCTCGAACATGGGGAAGACGCGGCCTATGGCATCCACCGTGGCGTGGCGCCAATATTCGCGGGGCGTGGGGTTGAGCCAGACCGCGAAGGGGTAGTTGTCTTTTATCCTCTGCAGCCACTCTATGCCGGGGACATCGTTCGAGTAGGAATAGTCAATACATCCGTACTTGTCGAGTAGCTCGGAGTAGGCCATCCTCGCGTCGCCCACGATGATCACCTTGTAGCCGCGGTGGAAGTTGGAAAAAAGCTTCTCCGTGGGGGTGACTTTGACGTTCCACATGTCCTGATACACGTCCTGATAAATGCAGTTATGGAAAAAAAAGTGCTGGAAGTCCTTGAAGTGCTCCACCTGGGTCGCAGCCGAGAAGAGCCTATTGCAGAGATCAGCATAGGGGGCCATTGAGCCGCCCGTGTCCATGAGCAAAAGAAGGCGGATGCTGTTCTCCCGGGAGCGCGAAAAAACGAGCTCTATCTCCCCGCCCTCTTTGGCGGTCTTGTCGATGGTGAGGTCGATGTCCAGTTCCTCGGCGAGGCCGTCCCTCTTCAGCTGCCTCAGCTTCTTCAGGGCCATCTTCGTCTGGCGTATATCGAGAATGATATCGTTCCGGTAGCTTTTGAAGCGCCTCTCCTCAGCCACCTTGACGGCCGAGCCCATCCAGCCTTCCCCGCCTACCCTGATCCCGCCGGGATAATAGCCGTACGCCCCGAACGGCGACCTGCCGCCCGTGCCTATCCACTTGCTGCCTCCGTCATGGCGCTCGGTCTGCTCTTTCAATCGCTCCCTGAACATTCTCATCATCTCGTCCAGGTCGTACTTCTGCTTCATCTCCTCGAGCTGTCTCTTCAGCTCCTCCATCTCCTCGAGGCTGAGCTGGGGCAGCTTGTTCACGGGATTCTCCAGCCACTCGAGGAACTTGTCGAGCTCCAGCTCATCCGTGGCGATATTGCCGAAATACTGCTGGAACGCAAGGTCGTACATGTCATAGTAGGCCTCGCTCTTCACGAGAAATGCCCTGCCCACGTAGTAGAGGTGATTGAGGCTCGAGTCCATGAAGCCGCCGTGGAGGGCCTCAGTGAAGGATATCCACTCGGTGACGGAGACCGGCACCCCCTTCTTCCTGAGGAGGTAGAAGAATTCGATGAACATGGAGCGTTACCTTCTCCTCAAGCCAAAGGTGCCGTGGGCCTGGGAAACGCGCGCCACCCTGTCGGTGTCCTGCTCGCTCTTGATGAGGGTGCCGAGGAAAGGCACCTCTGCGGTTATCTTTTCCAGATCGAGGCCGCCCATGGAGAGGGCCTTGATCCAGTCGAGGAGCTCGCTCGTGGAGGGCTTCTTGCGCAGCCCGTCCACCTGCCGCAGCCAATAGAATTTCTTGATCGCGTCCCGCATGAGCCTGTCCTCTATGTCGGGATAGTGGACCTTGACGATGCGCTCCATCATCTCTTCGTCGGGGAACTCTATGTAGTAGAACGTACAGCGGCGGAGGAATGCGTCGGGGAGCTCCTTCTCCGAGTTGCTCGTGATGATCACGATGGGCCGATACCTCGTTTTCACCTCTTCGTCCAGCTCATGGATGTAGAAAGACATCTCGTCCAGCTCGTTGAGGAGGTCGTTGGGGAACTCTATGTCTGCCTTGTCGATCTCGTCGATGAGGAGCACCACCTGCTCGTCGGAGACGAATGCCTGGCCCAGCTTCCCCAGCTTGATATACTGCCTGATATCGGAGATGTCCCTGTCCTTGAACCGGGCGTCGTTGAGCCTCTGCACCGTATCGTACACGTACAGGCCGTCCTTGGCCTTCGTCGTGGACTTGATGTTCCAGGTGAGGAGCTTCTTCCCCAGGGCCCTGGAAATACTGTGGGCAAGGAGGGTCTTGCCCGTGCCCGGCTC
>CAYZAF010000568.1:0-1837 GCA_964476435.1 uncultured Syntrophaceae bacterium | reverse complement strand
AGACCGGGTAGAACTTGGCCACCCACATCTTGTGGGTGCCCACGTCGCTGATCACGATGTCGTCCGGCCCAAGGACCTTTCTGACAGCATAGAGCACACGCTGAGGTCTCACGGGCCAGGAATCGATTGCGCCTTCCCGCTCGAAGGTCTCCACCAGCTCCTCCCTGAGGTGCGCGACATACTGGCCTTTCTTGTTGCAGCTCGTCATTCCCTCCAGAAGCTCAAGGGTTTCCCTCACGTCGGAGACGATCTCCACCTCGGGCACGTAATGGACATCCACCTCCGAGGTAGTGAAGTCGATGTGGACGATCTTCTTGTCTACGTCGGGATTCCACTTGCCAGGGCTATACTCCACGAGGTCGTACCCGACGGCGATGACGAGATCGGTTTTCGCGAAGAGATCAGGGATCTGGCGGTCCTCACCTAAGCCGATGGTGCCCACCGAGCACTCACTCTCTGAGGTAATGGCGCCCTTGCCCATGAAAGTGGTGACCACAGGAATGCCAAAGAGTTCGGCGAATTTCCTGAGCTGTGATGCTGCGTTCTTCCGCACGACGCCGTTGCCGGCGAGGATGACCGGGTTCGAGGATTGCTCTATGAGCTCCGCGGCCTGTCTCAGAGAGTGCCTGTCCGCGGAAGCGCGGCGGGCCCTGATGGGAGGAATCGCGGTCTGGTAGGTCCGGCCCACCTTGTGGCCAGCGACATCTTCTGGAAGCTCCAGATGAACGGAACCGGGCTTCTCCTGCTCAGCAATTTTGAAGGCCTTCCTCACTACCTCCGCCACCACGTCGGGTATCTCGATCCTCGTATTCCACTTCGTTACCGTGGCAAAGTTCTTTACGATGTCGATATACTGGTGGGACTCCTTGTGAATACGCCCGAGATCCGCCTGCCCGGTGATAGCCACGAGGGGGGCCCGATCCAGGAAAGCGTCTGCTATGCCCGTAAGCAGGTTCGTCGCCCCGGGGCCGAGGGTGGACAGACAAACTCCTGCCTTGCCGGTCAGCCGGCCGTAAGCATCTGCCATGAAGGCGGCTGACTGCTCGTGCCGCGTGAGGACGAACGAGATCCGCGACTTGCCCAGAGAGTCCATGATATCGAGGGTCTCTTCCCCCGGGATACCGAAAATGTACTCGACGCCCTCGTTTTCCAGGCACTTCACAATGAGGTCACAGGTTTTCATGCAGCGCTTCCCCTCTCTCTCGCCCTAGGATAATGCTCACGTAAAGCTTATACCCCAGCGCCTTAAGGGTCCACCTAAGAAAAAGCCTGCGTGAGGGCGGACGCCGTCAGACGCAATGACCGCACATGAGATCAGAAGGGGCGGATCATCACCCTCAAAAAAAGGAAAACACGGCCCCGATAGAGGCGCGCAATCGCGGGAAGGCTCCGGCTTGGAGGACACCCCTTAAGGCCGGTGCAGCCTGTCTTCGTGTGCCCTGTACGCCAGGGCCATTTTCAGCTGTCTTATCGCCCTCTCGCACGCGTCGATTGCTTGGGCTTTGTGTCCCCCAAAGTCATGCGGGGCTGCCTGCAGGTCGACTATTGCGCCCTGGAGCGCATTGATCGCCCTTGAGATGTTCGGGTGCTCCTCGGCTTCCCGTCCTATGGGCCCCTGTGCGGAAGCCGGCCCGATGGTTGCAGCGATAAGACCGAGGAGGAAAACCGCCACCATCACTGTACCGATAGCCTTCTTCATATGGCCTCCTTTAATCTTGCTCTATGTATAGTCTAACCACATTCCTGATTAAACCGCCATCCCTCAAAAGAGCTGGCAGCAGCGCTGTCAATCGATCACGTGCTCGGCCATCCGAAAATGCTCCCTTATGGATCACTA
>CAYZAF010000567.1:0-5150 GCA_964476435.1 uncultured Syntrophaceae bacterium | reverse complement strand
CGTGCCCGTGAACGCCCGGAACAGCGTGGTCTTACCGCAGCCGGGGCTGCCGATAATCGACAGGTACATCTTGTCTCCTTATGAGTCCTACGGAGCGCTCATGAAAGGCATAGAATATCGGAAATGACACCCGAAAACAAGGCCGAAAGGGAACCGAAGAAGGGAGCCCCCTCTTAACCTTTTCGCCAATTCGCCGAAGATTATAGCATGACCGTAGACGCCACAGGTGCGCCCCGAGCCGGCTGGCAGAGTTTGCCTGGAGGAGGCGAAACGGGGGGTGCGAGGAGCCGATGATCGAACTGCCGGCGCCCCATTCCCCTTACCGTGCTTTCCTCGCCTGGGTACCGTGGATCGTTCTTTTTGCCGGACTTTCCGCGACTGTGGGTCTCTTTTGGGAAGCCCGGGAGGCTGCCTATTGGCTTGTGCTGCCCGGAGGCTTCGCTGCTACCCTCCTTCTCGTGGCATCAGCGCTCTGCCTCAGGATGGTCCTCTCTCAGAGGGAAGAGATGGAGAGGGTCATTTCTGAGCAGGCTGACGGCCTGCGGGCAGTGGAAGGGCTCAAGAGAAGCGAGGCAACCCTGAAGTCGGTTTTCTCCGCGTGCCCGGTCGGTATCTCGCTCACGACGGGCGACGGGAGGATAGGCTGGGTGAACGAGAAGATGGCGGCAATGATCGGGTACACAGAGGAGGAGGCAAAGCTCTCGGACCCCAGGAGCGCCTTTCAAACGGAGGAAGAATTCCGGCGCGTGGGTGATGAGATCTACCGTGGCGTCGCAGAGACAGGCGCCGGTTCCACCGATACCAAGTGGGTGCACAAGGACGGCCGTATCCTCGATGTTCACCTAGAGGCGGCTTCTGTCGATCCGGAGGATTCTTCCAAAGGCGTCGTCTCTGTTGCCATCGAAATGACCGAGCGGAAGAGGGCCGAAGAGGCGCTACGCGAATCGGAGAACAAGTTCAGGGACCTGGCAGAGAAATCGTTCGCCGGCATCTACCTGATCCAGGACGACACCTTCAAATACGTCAATCCGAGGTTCGCCGAGATACACGGATACACCCCCGGAGATTTCATCAATCGAAAGGACGTGCTGGAGACCGTGCTGCCGGAAGACATACCGGCTGTCCGCGAGAACATACGTAGGAGTATGTCGGGACAGGCGGATCTCTCCCATGACGAATTCCGGATAGTCACCAAAGAGGGGCACATCAGGGACATCGAGATTTACGGGAGTAGCACTGCATACAGTGGCAGACCAGCGATAATCGGGACGGTCCTCGACGTGACGGAACGCAAACAAACCCAAGCCTCCTTGGTCTGGAAGACCGCGTTCCTTGAGGCCCAGATAAACACATCCCTCGATGGGATCCTCGTCGTCGACAGCGAGGGCAGGAAGGTGCTCCAGAACCAGAGGGTCGTCGACATGTGGAAAATACCGGCCGAAATCCTCAATAACCAAGATGACGGACCTCAATTCGAACACATGGCGGGCCTGGCAAAACAGAACAAACAATTCCGGGAAAAGGTAGACTACCTTCATCGCCACCCCAACGAAACGAGCCGCGACGAGATCGAACTTGTCGACGGCACCGTGGTCGACACGTACTCCTGTCCGGTGCTCGGAGAAGAAGAGAAGTACTACGGTCGCATATGGACATTCCGAGACATTACCGAGCTAAGGCACTACTGGGATATGCTGGAGAGTCTCTCCACCACGGACGGTCTCACCGACCTGCCGAATAGGCGCCGCTTCGACGACTTTCTTAACCGGGAATGGCGCCGCAGCATGCGCGATGGGTCCGTTCTCTCCCTTATATTCCTGGATATAGATTTCTTCAAGGAGTTCAACGACCACTACGGACACCTGGCAGGAGACGACTGCCTGCGCCAGGTCGCCAGGGTCCTGCGGGAAATGGTCCAGCGACCGGGCGATCTGGTGGCCCGTTATGGCGGGGAAGAATTTGCGTGCATCTTACCCGACACGGACTTGAAGGGCGCAGAATCTCTGGCACGCCGGATCAGGGAGAGGATAGCCGAGCTGAACATTCCCCACTTCTTCTCTTCCGTGGCGGACCGCCTGACACTGAGCTTTGGCGTGGCCGCGTTGATCCCTATGAAGGGACAATCGCCGTCGGACTTGATACAGCTCGCCGACGATCTCCTGTACGCGGCCAAGCAGGGCGGGCGCAATCAGGTAAGGAGCTGGCAGCCCGTCAGACTGGAGAGGACCAATGGAAGAAAGGCCTGAAGCGGGACATAGGCTTACCCTTCCGCTGCCGGGGAGCACGCCGCGAGCAAAGGCTGCGAGGAGAGGCGCGACCCCGGACCGGAGGAGCCCGTATTCAGCCCCTGCAGACCCGGAGACCCTGCTCAGGCTTATCCTGGGGCTCTCGACGAACTTCATCGTTCTCGGTCCCGATGACGTCGACGACGGGATAAGCGATGTCCTGAAGGCAATCGGCAGCTTCGCCCTCGTCGACCGGAGCTGCGTCTTTCAGTTCCTCGACAATGGAAGACTGATGAGCAGAACCCACGAATGGTGCGCCAAGGGTGTAGAAGCTCAGATGGACAAGACCCCTCTGATGTCGACGAGGAGCTTCCCATGGTTCTGGGAGCGAATAAGGAACTACGAGGTCGTCCATATTCCGGATGTCACCAGGCTCCCTCCGGAGGCCTCGGCTGAAAAAAAGACATTCTTGAATCTGGAGATCAAGTCGCTGGTCGCCGTACCCATCGTGTCGGCCGATGCGGTCATGGGGTTTATCGGATTCGAGAGCCTACGGCTCACCGAGACGTTTTCCGAGAATATCATAGCACTCCTCAAGATCGTCGGAGAGATCTTCGCCTTTGCCCTGTCGAGGAAGCATGTGACCGATGCTCTGAAGCAGAGCGAATCAAAATACAAGGTCCTTTTCGAGCATGCCAACGACGCCATATTCCTCATCAAGGCGGGCACGTTTGTCGACTGTAACACGAAGACCCTGACCATGTTCGGCTGCAGCAGGGAGCAGATACTCGGCCACTCCACGATCGAGTTCTCGCTGCCTATCCAACCGGATGGGGGTGATTCGAAGGAGAAGATCATTGAGAAGGGAGACCTCGCCCTGTCAGGGAAGCCCCAATTCTTCGAATGGAAATACCTCAGGCGCGATGGAAGCCTTTTTGACGCGGAGGTGAGCTTCAACCGCGTCAACGTGGGCGACGAAGTTTTCCTGCAGGCCATCGTTCGCGACATCACCGACCGGAAACAAGCGGCGGAGAAGCTTGAGCGGACCCTCGATAACCTCCGGCAGACCATGAGGGCCACGGTGGAGGTAATCGCCCACGTCGTTGAAAGGAGGGACGCTTATACCGCCGGCCACCAGCGGAGGGTGGCCGATATCGCAGTCGCCATTGCCGCCGAGATGCACCTTTCCTCCCACACAATAGAGGGCATTCGCATGGCAGGGGTGATCCACGACATAGGAAAGATATCGATACCCGCAGAGATTCTCAGCAAGCCGGGGGATCTGAGGCGGATGGAGTTTGAGCTCATCAAAGACCATCCCAATATGGGGTTTGAGATTCTGAAGGATGTCGAATTTCCCTGGCCCATAGCGGAAATCGTGTATCAGCACCACGAGCGCATGGACGGCTCGGGCTATCCGCGCGGGCTGAAGGGCGACGAGATTTGCCTCGAAGCTCGTATCATAGCCGTCGCGGACGTGGTTGAGGCCATAGCCTCCCATCGCCCGTATCGCCCTGCCCGCGGCATCCATGCGGCCCTCGACGAAATCGAAAGGAACCGCGGAACCCTCTACGATCCCGGCGCAGCAGATGCGTGCCTCCGTTTGTTCAGGGAGAAGGCATACAAGATCTACTGACGGATTCAGGAAATCCCTCCAACTCCACCCTTCGCCCCTTGACATTTCTTCCCCATGTCCTATTTTTTCCTTAAGGGTAGGAAGAGGATAGAGTAAGCAAGAGGACCCGATACGGCTGAAGGGGGCAGTGCAGGTCGGTCAGGGCAGTCTTCTTGCCGAGATATGATGAGCGGGCCGATCCCCAGGTTGTCTCATCCGCGCCTTGACCTACCCCATTCTTTTAACCCCTTCTTGCCAAGAGGGGCAGGTGTCTTTTCGGCGAGACTACGGGGCGAAGACGCTAGCGGTAGACGCCGTATTCTTTCGTGAATTCGATCAAGGCCCTCATGTTCTCCGGCTTTACCTGTTCGCTCGCCATGGTGGTGTCCATGATGTAGCCTCCCCCTTCCCCGAGGATGTCGATCTGTTCCTTGGCGGCTTTCCTCACGTCATCGGGCGTCCCAAGGGTCATGATATGAATGGGTACGCATCCGCGGATGCAGACCCTGTCTCCCAATACCTTCTTGGCCTTGTGCATGTCTATGTGCTCAAAATGGTAGATACACGTTCCTGGAGGGACGTCCCTGATGATCTCGAGGCGGGAGGTGAAATCGCCCTCGCAGAGGAGATTCGGCACGAACCCGTTTTCGATGAGGATGCCCATCAGTTTTCTCAAGGTTGGCCAATAGAACTCCTCGAACTGCTTCAGGGACATGAACCCACCTTTCCCGTCCCTTGTGGCAGCTGTTCCTTTGTGCAGGGGGATGAAGACGATAGGGTGGTTGCCGTTGGCCCTCGCAGTGTTCATGGTGAACTGCGCCATGATATTGACGGTTTTCTCGCAGGCCTCTTTGAGCACATCAGGCTGTCGATACATGTCGAGCATGATCCCTTTCGTTCCCCTGAGCGTGTCTCCGAGGACGTCAAAGGGTGCTTCCGTAAGGGAGCCATGCCAGGGGGGGAACCCCATCATCACCAGCTTTCCGATAACCGATCCGAGAAAGCTCGCGTACTCGAAAGAGGCCTTGGAGAGATTCCGAATCGCATCGAGGGCCTCGAGACCCTCAGGCGTCCCGAGCCCCGCCCATCCCCCGAAGGTGGTAAAATAGGCGAAATTTTCGCGCATCGGCGTGGTCGTCGCGAGGGCCTTTAGGTTCCCCGAGACCCTCGGAAGATAATACCTCAGCATGAAGTCGCTGGGGTCCTCCAAGAAGGCGTCGTATTCGTTGGCCTTCATGTATTCCCCTTCGACGAATTGGTGGGCCTGGTCGACGGGAAGGCCGTGCCCCGGCCAGAGCACGTCCTTGCTG
>CAYZAF010000566.1:0-20114 GCA_964476435.1 uncultured Syntrophaceae bacterium | reverse complement strand
AGCTGAACAGCCATTTCTCCGAAGGTGAGCCCTTCGAGCTTCCGCTGGATGATCAGATCCCGCTCGACCTCGTCAAGCTCGAGGAGAAGGTCGTCGACGGCCGACCTGATGCCCCGCCGTGCCATGGCTTGCGTGGGGGAGGTGCCCTCATCCGGGATCAGGTCGCGTAGGTGCACACGGCCCGTCGAAACCGCAATCGACTGGTCCAGGGAGCGCTCCTTTGCCGTGTCTCTCTTCTCGGCCCCCGAGTAATCGAGCTGGTCTCGGATCACGTTCTCCACGATGCGGCTCAGCCAGTGGAGAAAAGAGGCTTCCGAGGTGGGCTCGAAGTCATGGAGTTTTTGGAAAGCGTGGAGGAATGTCTCCTGAAGGATGTCCATCGACTGGGCATGGAGACGGTCGCGCAACGACGGGCTCAGTCTCAAACGCACTATCCTGAGAACCCGCTCCTGATAACGGGCGAAAAGGGTGCTGAGGGCGTCTGCATCACCTCTCTTTCCATCCCTTATCAAGGACCGGGTGACAGAATCCACGAGGCGGATAGCCATAGTCGATCCGACATGATCCGGTTTCCATGAGGAAATCCGTTGAAGTAATTATACGCGAAATGGTGCCTGGAGACAAGCCCTGCCTCAGAGCAGATGGCCTTCCATGGGACGACTTCGGCCTTACGGTGGGCGAAAACGGACTTTCTGCGCCTTGCAGAGCCCGTCTTCTCGGAAAGACGAATGGCCCATGTACATTGCGCAGACGCCGAGTTTTGAGGGTTTCAGAGGGATAGCGCGAGGGTGGCACGATGCTTGCTTTATCATAAGTCATCTTCATTCCTTCCCTCCGATACATGGAGGAAACCCCCCCAGCCACCGTTCCTCCCGGTGGCTGGTCCCTTTTTTAGGCATCTCGTGGGTAGTGAAAAGAGGTCTCTAGAGCTTCAGGCAAGCGCTGTCGGCATAGGCCACTGCAATGGTCTTCGCAATGTGCTCAAGTTCGTCCAGGGTCCGGTGCGCCTTGATGGCTTGCCTTTCCGACACGGCATATTCAGCCCCGCAGGACGGACATGGGTGCTTGACGCGGAATCTCATCTTCGCAAGTTGCACGGAAAAAAGGCTGCCGCACGCGTGGCAGCGTAGTTCGCCTTTGAAATCCATCATCTCCCCCTGTCTTTGCGTGAGTGGTCTTTGATGCCTCGGCTACGCTCAGAATGGGAAGCACGTAAGGCGTGCGTTCCCGAGCCCTTGGCTTCGTGCCCTATTCTCACGAATAGTTTGGTGTTACAGATTATAAACAGTGTAATACACAGCATAACATATGTCAAGAAGAATATGCTTCCCCGCCTTTCCGCCAATAGATGACCCTGCTGCAGCAGCAGGGTATCCAACAGAACGAGCAGAAGCGAGGGTGAGGGGGGAGGCTCCATGTGGCTTGCGCCACTGGAGGGGGAGCTTAAGCCCCAATAATTGCCGACGAAGCGGAGCGGAAAAAGGTGCTCCCTGCAGCAAGCTACAGGGAATCCACAAGTTGGTTTGCCATTATCGCATCCGTCGTGATATGATGCCCCTCTGATGGCGGCTGATCGCAAAAAGAACCCGGCAGCGCTCCCCAAGGCCCGGCACGCTCTCCTCAGGGCGATAAGGCAGTTCTTCTCCGGACGCGCCTTCGTGGAGGTTGAAACCGCGCATCTCTCCAATTGCGCCCCTCCCGACCCCTACATAGAGCCCCTCAAGGTATTTCTGGGGGATTGCGGGCCCTGCTACCTCCATACGTCGCCGGAGCAGGGCATGAAGAAGATGCTTGCCTGTGGGCTTGAGAGGATCTTTCAGATCTGCAAGGTATTCAGGGTGGAGGAGTTCGAAGAGCAGCACAGCGTGGAGTTTACCATGCTCGAATGGTACAGGCCCGGCACGTACGTGGAAGCGATGGAGGAGACCCAGGAGTTGATCCGCTTCGTGGGCGAAGGCTTTGGCTGGAAAGCCCGGCAATACGTGGATGGGCCTTGGGAAACCCTTGTCCTTCGGGACCTGTTTCTCGAAACAACTGGCATCGATCCCTTTCCGCTCAATGGCGATGCCCTCCGGCTCCGGATGGAGGAGCGGGGATTCCTGGGCCTCGCGGGCGATGACACGTGGGAGGACCTCTTCTTCAAGCTCCTTGTCCAGGAGGTGGATGCGGCCATTGGTAAACGGAAGAAAGGCCCGTCCTTCATCAAGGATTGGCCCGCCTCACTCACGGCCATGGCGCGGAGGAAAGATCCTCACACGGTGGAGCGGTTCGAGCTTTATATGAAGGGCCTCGAAATAGCGAACGGCTACACGGAGCTTCTCGACGCCGAAGAGCAGCGCGCCCGACTCCTCGTTGACGTGGGGAAGAGGAGGAGCCTCGGAAAGACCGTTTTGCCGCTGGACGAGGACTTTCTTGACGCGCTGCCGCGCATAAGGGGTCCTGTGGCGGGCGTCTCGATGGGTGTTGACCGGCTCCTCATGGTGCTCCTTGACAAGGAGAGGATCGGGGACGTGCTACCCGACCGCCTGAGGGTCCGCACGTGAGGTGTGGGGACTCCTCTGGGTGTCAGGCCAACCTTAAAGCGGTGAGATCACGCTAGTTGGGCATGCCATGCGCATCATCGACGCGGCCTTTTTGAAGAGCCTGACAAGGGCGGACCAGAGAAGGGGCATCTTACTACCCGAGATATGCTTCGTGGGCAGATCGAATGTGGGGAAATCCTCTCTCCTCAACGTGCTCGCCGGAAGGAAGATCGCACGAACGGGGAGCACACCCGGGGCCACCCGCCTCGTCAACCTCTATAAGGTCGGATGGGAGCGCCAGGGGCATAGGGGGGAAATGCTTTTCTCCGATTTCCCGGGCTTCGGTTTTGCGAAGGTGGCGAAGGGTGTCTACGCAGACTGGCAGGGCATGGTGGAAGGCTACATGACGGGCAACGAATGGATCAGGCGCGTCCTGTGGGCTTTTGACATACGGAGGAGCTTCGACGACCTCGACCACATGCTCCTCGCTTGGCTGCGCGACAAGGGTTTCCCTTTTTCCCTCGTCCTCACAAAGACGGACAAGGAGGGGAGGGGCAGGTCTGCCCAGGCGAAGCTCTCCTTTCAGCGACTCCTCGAAGGCAACGAGGTCTTCCTCTTTTCCGCAAAGGACGGATATGGAAGAAAGGAGCTTCTCTCCCACATCGAGGAGAACCTATCCTAAGCCTTCCTTCCCGCCAGTCTGGCCAAGGCGGGGGCCATCCTGTCCTTCGTACCTGCCTATGGCAAAGCCCTTTCCCGTGACATAGACCCCGTAGCTGAAGGAAGTGATGAGGTCCCCCGTGTTCATGTACGTCTTTTTCCTGCCGTTCCACTCGTACTCTTCGATATCCGCCATGTGCGAGTGACCCAGTATGACCGCGTCATAGCCCTCCTGAAGCTTCCTGCGCCCGTATCTGCGGAAGCGGTTCAGGATTCGCCCGTCGTACGGCTTGTGGCTTTTGGAGAGCAAGGGTCTGCTCATCATGGCAACCTTCCAGGTGAGGCTGGGGCCGAGCCTGTCCATGATCGCATAGACAAACCGGGATTTCAGGGCTCTCCTCAGGAAAGAACGGCCCAGGTCGTGCCCGTGGGCAAGAAAGACCTTGCGGTCGTCCATATTGATAGTCAGGCTCTCGACGCACCTCACCCCTGTGTAGGACTCAAAGTGCCGCCCGAGGCCGAATTCGTGGTTCCCTTCGATGAAGTATACGGGCCTGCCTGCCGCGAGCTTTGCCAAGAGGTCCACGGACTCCTTGTAAAAGGGATAGACGTAGCCTTCGTAGCCGTGATAGAACTCGAAGAGGTCCCCCAGGATAAAGACCGCGTCCGCGTCCTTGGTGATGTCCAGTATGACCCGGGAGACCGCGCTCACCCTCCCGGCTTCGTTGTCGGCCAGGTGGGCGTCCGAAAAGAATACCGCTTTCATGGCCGAAGAGCCCTGCCTGCGGCTGCCATCACCATCTTCCGGCTGGCTGCCCTGACCTCTGGCGCAGGATGGTGGGTCTTACCGTCCGCCATACCACTTCTCGTAGTAGTCGAGGTACTCCCCTGTCTTGATGCGCTCCCACCAGGGGCGCATCTCCATATACCATTTCACCGTTTCTTCCATGCCCGTTGCGAAATCCACGCTTGGTTTGAAACCGAGGTCGCGCGCGATTTTCGTGTTGTCTATGGCATACCTCCTGTCATGGCCCGGCCTGTCCTTGACGTACTTGATGAGGCTCGCAGGCTTGCCGACAATGTCGAGGATGAGCCTTACTATCTCTATGTTTGTCCGCTCGTTTTCGGCGCCCACGTTGTAGATGTTCCCGGGAACCCCTTTTTCGAGCACCATGGCGAGGGCTGCGCAGTGGTCTTCCACGTGTATCCAGTCCCTCACGTTCAGTCCGTCCCCATAGATGGGGAGGTCGCGTTCCTCCAGGGCATTGCTGATGAGAAGCGGTATGAGCTTCTCGGGGAATTGGTAGGGGCCATAGTTGTTCGAGCACCGGGTGATCATGATCGGCAGGCCGAAGGTCTTGTGGTAGGCGGAAGCGAGCATATCGGCGGAGGCCTTCGACGCGGAGTATGGGCTGTTCGGGGCCAGCGGCGTATCTTCCCTGAACTTCCCGGTCTGGCCAAGACTGCCGTAGACTTCGTCCGTCGAGACCTGGAGGAACCTCTCGACGCCCCTTTTCCGCGCCTCCTCGAGGAGGCGGTACGTGCCCACGATATTCGTCTTCACGAAGCTATCCGGATCGATGATGCTCCTATCCACGTGGGACTCAGCGGCAAAATTGATGACCCAGTCGACGCCCTTCTCGAATGCCCGCTCGAGGTCGGACCCTTGCCCAATATCGCCTCTCATGAAGGTGTATCTCTCGTGATCCTCCAAATCTTTCAGGTTTTCGAGATTCCCCGCATACGTCAGCTTGTCGATGTTCACGATGCGGTGGCCTGACGACGAGAGCATGTGGCGCACGAAGTTGCTCCCGATAAAGCCGCATCCTCCCGTAACGAGAATCGTGCGGTCCTTATCCATCTTTTCTCCCCCATCGGTAAGGTATGTTGTTGTTGTGCGGATCGATGCGGTACTCGTCAGGGGAATCCGCCGAGTAGGCTTCCGTCGGCGTATTGACGACGATTGCCTCTTCCTCGGAGATGCACTTCCATCCGTGATAGACCGCAGCCGGTACCTTGACGAGGGCCGGGTTATGCTCGCCTATGAAGAACTCGTTGATCTCGCCGGCTGTGGGCGATTCCTCCCTACCGTCGTAAAGTACGAGCTTGAGCATCCCTTTCACGCAGGCGATGAAGTCGTCCTGTTTTTTGTGAAAGTGCCATGCCTTCACGACCTGGGGGTAGGTCGTGGTGATGTAGACCTGGCCGAACCGGACGAAGATATCGTCATCGCAGCGGAGGATCTCCATGAGCCTTCCCCGCTCGTCTGGGATCGGTCTGAGCTTCTTCACAGCCACTCCGTCAATCACAGCGCCCTCCTTCAAGCAAGATTGTTCGCCCCTGTCTGCGAGACGAGAACGGTGGCGCGCACGAGGGACTCGAAGGTCCCCGCATCGGTCCACCAGCCTTCGAGCATGTCCCACGTCATTTCATTCGTCTCTATGTAAGCGTTATTCACGTCGGTTATCTCCAGCTCGCCCCTGCCCGAGGGCTTCAGGGTTTTTACGATATCGAAGACGCGACTGTCGTACATATAGATGCCGATAACCGCAAGGTTGCTCTTCGGGGTTTTCGGTTTTTCCTCGATCATGACCAGCCTTCCCCTTTCTATTTCCGCCACACCGAATCTTTCAGGGTCTGGCACTTCCTTGAGGAGGACCTTTGCGCCTCTCTTCTGCTTGCGGAACGCGCGAACCGCAGCAACGATATTCCGCTCTATGAGATTGTCCCCCAGGACCACGCAGATACGGTCTTTATCCGCGAAATACTCGGCCAGGGACAGGGCCTGCGCAATGCCGCCCTCCCCCTCCTGGTACGTATAGTTGATGTGTTTGAGGCCGAATTCCTTCCCGTTGCCCAGCAGTCTCAGGAAATCACCGGCGTTGTTGCCCCCGGTGACGATCATGATGTCCGAGATGCCGGCGTTGATGAGGGTCTGGAGGGGATAGAATATCATGGGCCGATCGTAAACCGGGAGAAGGTGCTTATTCGTGATCTTCGTCAGAGGGCTCAACCGCGTTCCGAGGCCTCCGGCCAGTATAACGCCTTTCATGCGTAACCTCCAGTCATGATTATACTATCCTCCGCGTGGCTTTGTACCTGGGGTCCTGCCGGTGCCGGCGGTGAAAGTGCCGGTGGCGCCTGAGGCCCTGCCGGGGTTTGAGGGGCCGGGGAGCCGCCCTGAGGCGCTGGCAGGGGGGTTTGAGAAATAGCCGAGGGTGTTTGAGGAGCGAGAGCGCTGGTTCGCTGGGTGAGGCCCTGGAGGTTGAAAGAGAAGTTAATACTCGTATCGCTCGGCCTTCTCGTCCTGTTGAGGCTGAGGGTGACGCTCCAGCAGGACGGGTGATAGGTGAGGGCCGTCACGTAATTGATCCAGCCGGCGTGGATGAAGGAGTACCAGACCTGGTAGTTCAGGTCGAACTGCCGCCACTTCGCCGTGGTGTTGAGATATACCTCGTTCGTAACACTCCTGGACAGTTGCTCGGTTGCAGGCTCGAGGAATTCCTTCCCATAGCTGTGACCGAGATCGGCCATGAAGAAGCTGGACACCGCGTAGTGGATGGAGTTCGTCGTCGTGGAGAAACCCTGGCCGTGGACGTTGTACACGTCTTCATTGACGAACCACAAGTTCGTCGTGGGAAACATGGTAAGCCTCGCATGGATGTCGGAGAGGCGGCTCCCCGAGCCATAGTAGAGGACAGGCTGGGGCTGTAACCGCTGCGAAAGTCCATAGCTCTGCTCGATCTCGAAAAGTGAGACCTCGCGCACCGCACCGTCTTTGATCGCATTGAAGTAGTGGCTGAGGGAGTAAGTCATTATGTTGGCGTCGTATGTCCGGTCCGAAGGATCGATGGAGGGGACATTGGCGAAGGATGCGTCGTTCTTCAGGAACGTGTAGCTCACGCGCGGGGAGATGATGCTCTGTATCTGTCCGAGGTTGAAGAGGGTGGTGGAAGAGTTCTTGAGGAACGAGACATTGGAGTCCCCCTGAAGGACGAGGGCTTCATGGTGCAAGGTGTCGTTGGCGTTCGGGGACGGCGGATCTGAAAGATAAGACTTCTCTGTGACCCCCTCCGAGAAGAGAAAATTGAGGCCGTTCAGCGAGTACGGTTCCCTTACGGTGGGGGTGGCGATGAACCTTACGTATCTGCCGCTGGTATCGCGCGTGAAATTCGTCAAATCAGAGGATACATCGCCATAGACCCTCTGTTTGAGAAAGGGAAGGGGAACATACTCCGTAAAGTAAGAGAGCTCGGGGGCGTACTGAAAGGTCGCGTCGTTATGCTGCTGCGTCAGGTCCTGAAAATATGCCATTTCTCCGGTCAGCAGAGATTTGTCCAAGGGCTTTTCCGCAAAGGCCACCGATCGCAGGGAGTTCTGCGCCCTGTCGTTGGTCGTGAGCCCCAGGTCCTCGAGGTAGGTGAAGTCGGACACGTGGTTGATGTCCGCCTTGAAATCCATATCTCCGAAGGTCTGTTGGTGCTGCCCCTCGATCTGGTAGCGGGTGCCGTCATACTTCGTATCCTCGATAATGGACCCGTACCAGAAACCCTTCGTCGTCTCCGTAGGGGCATAGCGGTATTCGACCGAAGGCATCTCGCCGCGGTCCTGGATCCAGTCGAAGTAGAACGTCGCATCCTTGTCTTTGTCTATGGCCCAGTAGTAACCGTCCCTGAATTCCCTTCCGTTGAAGCTCGAGGTCGTGATCGTGGGGGTGAGCAAGCCCGACTGCCTCTCCGTCTTGACGGGAAAGGCGCCCCACGGCAGATAGACCACCGGGTGGCCGAGGATGCTGAAGGTGGCCTCCTTGGTCGTGGCGTAGCCCCCCATGGTTAAATCCACGTCCTTGGCCTTGAATGTCCAGTCAGGATGGTCGAAACCGCACGTAGTGAACTCCCCTTGGTGCATGAAGTACGTATAATCCCCGGTCTTTTCGACCTCCTTCCCGGTCATGTAAAAGTTACCTTTCTTGACCAATACCCTCCCGTTCTCTATGGTGCCCCGCTTGGTCACCGTGTTGAAGGACATGCGCTCCGCGTGGACCACGTCTTCCAGGTCCTGGAAGATGACGTGCCCTTCCGCAAAGGCATCCTTGGTCGTGTCATTGTAAATGACGAAGTCGGCGGTCAGGTATCTCGTCCCGTCCCTCAGTTCTACGTCCCCTCTGGCCGTGTAAATGTTTTGCTCTTTGTTGTACGTAAGCTCCCGGGCGGAGATGTCGACAGGGCCCTGGGAGGACAATTGCCTCGCCACCTCTGCCCGCGCGGGCAGGGACAGGACGGCCACGAGAAGGGACAGCGTTATCAGTATCTTAAACCGGTTCATGCCAGGAGCTGCTTTGCCTCTCCTACAGTGTAGAAGGATCCGGCGACGACGATCAGATCCTTGTTGCCTGCTGTTGCAAATGCCAGGTCCAGGGCCTCCTTCACCGAGTGGGTGACCTGGGCGCCTGGCGCGCAGGCTGCGACGTCGGCGGGCGGAGCTGCTCGCTCGATTTCCGGCCTCGTCAGTATGGCAGCCTGGGCTACGGGAAGCAGCTCTACGAGCATCTCTCTGTACGCCTTGTCTTTCATGACGCCAAAGACGAGTATCTTTCTTCTGTCAAGAAAATGGGTCTTGAGGTACGCGGCGAGGGTCCGGGCCCCATCGGGATTGTGCGCCCCGTCATAAAGGATCGAGGGCCCACCGGGCCTTGGGCTTGCCAGTTCGAGTCTTCCGGGCCACTCGGCGGATGCAAGCCCTTTCCGTATGCATGACCCGACGAGGGGATACCCCCTCGTGCCGAGAAGCTCGAGGACGCAAAGGGCGAGGGCCCCATTGAAAAGCTGGTGGTCTCCCCGCAGGGAAAGGGTGAGGTCGTCGAAGGAGGCCCCAATGCCCCGGTACGACATCATCTGATCGCCTTTCTTGACATAGGAAAACGCCTCCCCCAGTACGCAGAGATCGGCCCTGTCCTTTGCCGCTTCCCGGATGATGGTCAGGGCAGGCCCCGTGGCGCCGGTTACGACGGGGACATTCTCCTTGATGATGCCCGCCTTTTCCCTTGCTATCTCTTCGATCGTATTGCCAAGGTAATCCTGGTGATCAAGCCCGACGTTCGTGATGACGCTCACGACGGGAAGGACGACGTTCGTCGAATCGAGCCTTCCCCCGAGCCCCACCTCCACGATTGCCACCTCGGCGCCCTTTCTCCTGAAAAAGTCAAAGGCCAGGGCCGTGGTGAAATCGAAGAACGTGAAGCGCCTGCCCCTGTCCTGCCTCTCTATCCGGTCTTTGATGGATTGCGTGAGCTCTGCGACCTCCTCTTCCCCGATGGGCTCCCCATCCATCGTGATGCGCTCCGTGAACGAGACGAGGTGGGGGGAGGTGTAGGCACCTGTCCGAAAGCCCGCCTCCCTGAGCACCGTAGACACCATGGCAGCGACCGAGCCTTTCCCGTTCGTGCCGGCGATGTGGACGGCCTTGAAGGAGTTCTGCGGGTTGCCGAGGAGCGATAGTATCCATCTTACATTGTCCAACCCCAGTACGATGCCGAACT
This sequence comes from uncultured Syntrophaceae bacterium, assembly GCA_964476435.1. Classification (GTDB taxonomy): domain Bacteria; phylum Desulfobacterota; class Syntrophorhabdia; order Syntrophorhabdales; family WCHB1-27; genus CAVVNC01. Next base: position 10,394 of record CAYZAF010000566.1, on the reverse strand, counting down.
TCTCCAGGCCGTAGAGATAGTCCAGGGTCTCGCCATAACCCTTCATGGGGAGACGAGAGAGAGGATGTTGTGCAGCTTCTGCTTAAGCTCCTGCCGCGGGCATATGAGGTCGATCATGCCATGCTCGAGCTGAAACTCCGCTCTCTGAAACCCCTGGGGCAGCTCTTCTTTTATGGTTTCCTTGATGACCCTGGGGCCGGAGAATCCTATCATGGCCTTCGGCTCGCCGATGATGATATCTCCAAGCATGGCAATGCTCGCGGTGACGCCGCCGAGTGTCGCGTCCGTGAGCACCGTAATGTAAGGGATTCGATCTTTCTTGAGTCGCTGGATCGCGCCCGATACCTTCGACATCTGCATGAGCGATATGATACCCTCCTGCATGCGGGCGCCGCCGGATGCACAAAAAACGACAACAGGCAGTCTCTGCCTCCTGCCCTCCTCGAGCAATCTGGTGATCCTCTCCCCGGCCACGGAGCCGAGGCTGCCCCCCATGAAGCTGAAATCGAAGATGGCGGCCAGCACATCCAGGCCCGCGATCCGCCCCCTGCCGCATACGACGGATTCTGTCTTCTTCGTCGCCTCTTTCGTCTCTATGAGCCGGGATTTGTAGCTCTTCGTGTCCTCGAACCCGAGGAAGTCGACCGGCTCTATGTGCTGATAGAGCTCAACGAAGGTCCCCTGGTCAAAGGTGAGGGCTATCCTTTTCTCGACGGACAGGGGGAAATGATAGGAGCACTTGGGACAGACGTCGAGATTCTCCTCCACCTCGGACTTGAGTACCTGCTCTTTGCACAGGCTGCACTTTCTCCATGGGCTATCGCTTTCCCGGTCCGGCTTCTTGCCCTCCCTTGCTTTGCGGGCATCCGTAGAGGTAGCATCCCTTTCCTTTTTAGTGAATATTCCCATGGCTTCTCTATTGAATTTTTGGTCAAAAACTACCAGAATAAATGGGTCATGTCAACAAGAACGGTCGTCATAGAAGGGGACGAGAGGCTGGAAGGGGTGCTCCGCGAGGGGGCAGGCGCAGGTGGGGTGGTCGTGTGCCATCCCCATCCTCTTTACGGCGGGTCCATGGGCAATAGCGTGGTGAGGGCCATAGAAGAGGGCTTCTTCAAAAGGAGCTTTACCACGCTGCGATTCAATTTCAGAGGGGTCGGACGTAGCAGCGGCGCCTACGGCGAAGGGATCGGGGAGACCGCGGACCTCGTGGCCGCCTGCCAATTCCTTGAAGGGGTCCTAGGGGAAGGCGGAAGGTTCGTGATAGCAGGCTACTCTTTCGGCGCCTACGTGGCGTCTTTGGCGCTCGCCCGGGTCAGCCGCGTGACAGACCTCTTTCTCGTAGCCTTTCCCTTTACCTCTTACCACACCGGGGAGATTCTCTCCTTTCACGGAAACATCTACCTCGTCGGCGGCTCTCTCGATGACATATCGCCGCTCGATGACCTCCTCGCTCTCCATCGCGAGCTTCCGGGCAAGAAATACCTCAAAGTGATCCCCTCCTCCCACTTCTTCGAGGGACGTGAGGGGGAGATATCGGCATTCATCCTGGAGAGCTTCCAGGAAGAAGAAGGCTAGGGGCCCCTTGTCTCTGAGGGCGATTGCGGGAAGGGACGTACGCCTCATTATGGTCGGGGGCAAGGGTGGTGTAGGCAAGACCACCTGCGCTTCTGCCATTGCCCTGGGTCTTGCCTGGCGGGCGCGGAGGGTGCTCCTCATCTCGAGTGATCCCACGCCTTCCCTCTCCGACATCTACGAACAGGACATCGGGGGCAGGCAACGGAGGCTCCTCGGGGACCTCCCCCTCTGGGGCCTCGAGATCTCTTCCGAGATGGTGCTGCAGAAGTGGAAGGAGAGGTTTGGCGCAGAGATCCACGAGGTGATATCGAGCTTCGCCGACGTGGATGAAGGGATCCTCGACTATGTAGGCACCGCGCCCGGGATCGAAGAGGAGTACATGCTCTATTTGATCAGGCATCTGGCGCTGAGCGACGCCTACGATGTCGTCGTATGGGATACGGCCCCTGCCGGCCACACCCTGCGGCTCCTGCGCCTCCCGCACCTCTTCCTCGCCCACCTGGAGGGGGCCTCGCGCTTCTACCTGAACCTGTACAGCTTTGTTGCGCGCGTCAAGGATACGGCGAGGCTGAGATCCTCGAAGAAGACCCTCCTTCAGGTCATAGAGGGCTGGCGGGATTTGTCGCAGGAAATCATCGATTTTATACGGGACAGAGAGCGGACGAGATATGTGCTCGTCACGATCCCCGAGGCCATGGGCGTAAGGATCACGGAGAGGATGATGGGTGATCTTTTGGAGAACGGAGTCGCAGTCGACGATCTGATCATCAACCACGTCATGGAGGAGGGGGACTGCCCATTCATCAGGCAGCGCAGACAGATGCAGGACCGCTACATCCGTACCCTGGAAGAGACCTATGGGGACATCAACATTTCGCGGCTCTTTCTCGCCCCTTACGAGATCAGGGGGATCGACAGGATCGGGGAGATCGCGGCTGCGCTCTTCGCATGATTTCCACGGGAGGTCCCGGCCGTGGGCGATCCGGGCAGCAGGGGACCCATTCATGGGCAACGTAAGGATCACGGGCGGCAGATACAAGGGGCAGAGGATCTCGGTGACGAAAGGCGGGCCTGCGAGGTTTACCTCCGCCAAGGTGAGGGAGGCTGTCTTCGACCTCGTCGGGCCTGTGGGGGCATGGAGGGTCCTCGACCTCTTTGCCGGGTGCGGCACCTTCACCGTCGAGGCCCTGAGCCGCGACGCTGCGTCCGTCGTCGCAGTCGAAAAGGACAGGCGGACAGCGGCGTTACTAAGGGCCAATCTCCACTCTCTCTCACGAGATAAAGATTGCCTTGTCCTCGATATGGATGTAAGATATGCGGTGCCTCTTCTGCACAGGCAGGGAAAGGTTTTTGACCTTATTTTTGCGGATCCGCCTTACGAGATGGGATACGTTGCCGCTACCTTCGAACTCCTCACCAAAAGCCCTCTGTGCGGTGCCCACTCGGTCCTCGTCTTTGAGCACTCAAAGAGGGAGGGCCTCGGGACTCTGCCGGAGGACGTATACGAGGTGAAGGTGCGGAAATACGGGGACACCGTGCTGACCGTGGCACAGTGCGCTCAAAGAAAAAGAATAGGTGATACAGAGGGAGGAGTTGCTTGAGATGAAAGAAAGGATCGGCATCTACCCGGGTTCCTTCGACCCCATTACGAACGGACATCTCGACATCCTCCTGAGGGGGCTCGAGCTCTTCGATACCGTGGTCGTCGCCATTGCGCACAACATAGAGAAAGAGGGCCTTTTTTCCATCGAGGAGCGCAAGGATCTCATTCTCCGGTCAGTGGAGGGCACTAAGAACATCATAGTGGACAGCTTCGAAGGACTCCAGGCCGATTACATGAGGAGGATGAAGGCGAGATTCGTTATCCGTGGCCTCCGGGCCATGAGCGACTTCGAATACGAGTTTCAGATGGCGTCCATGAACCGGAACCTGAACCCTGGAATGGATACCATATTCATGATGACGAGCAAGGACTACTTCTTCGTGAGCTCGCGGACCATCAAGGAAGTGGCAAGCTTCGGCGGATCTGTCGAGGGCCTCGTGCCGGAGGTCGTAGAAAAGGCTTTGAAGCAGAAATTCGGCGGTGTATGAAAAGAGCCCCCCTTGTTTTTCTGCCGGTTATCCTCATCCTCCTCTTTTCCTTTCCATCCGGCGCCTTTTCCGCGGAAGTTTACCAGATCGCCATTCAGGGTGTCATAAGTCCCCCTGTGGCGGCGTTCGTCGCCGACTCAATCAGGCATGCGGCTAATGACCGGGCCGGCGCTCTCCTCATCCTGCTCGACACCCCGGGCGGACTTGATACGGCCATGAGGGAGATCGTGAAGGCGATGATGGAAGCCCCCATGCCGGTCATCGTCTATGTGTATCCCCCGGGGGCAAGGGCAGCTTCGGCGGGCACCATCATCCTTATTGCGGCCCAGGTGGCTGCCATGGCGCCGGGCACGAACGTAGGGGCCGCGCACCCGGTCAATGTGGGTGCCGGCAAGATGGATAAGGAGATGATGGCAAAGGTCGTGCAGGATGCGCAGGCCTATGCGAGGAGCCTTGCGGCAAAGCGGGGAAGGAATGCGGAGTGGGCGGCGAAGGCGGTGAGGGAGAGCGTATCCGTTACCGCGAAAGAGGCTTTAGACTTGCACGTCATAGACGTGATCGCCGACAACGTCAACGACCTTCTTTCAAAGATAGACGGAAGGGTCGTGGAGGTAGGCACGAAGAAGGTCGCGCTCGAGACGAAGGATGCCCGCGTCGTGAGCATGGAGATGCCCTTCAAGTACAGGCTCCTTTCCTACATCAGCGATCCCAGCATCGCATATCTCCTCATGATGATAGGATTCTACGGCATTCTATTCGAGATCTACAGCCCGGGCACGATCTTCCCCGGCGTCCTAGGCGGGATCTGCCTCATCCTCGCCTTGTACGCTTTCCAGACCATCCCCATAAGCTACGCGGGTCTTTCTCTGATCATCCTCGGGGTGATCTTCTTCGTCGTCGAGCTGAAAGTGGCAAGCCATGGGCTGCTCGGCATGGCCGGCGTCATATCGATCGTCATAGGCTCCGTCATGCTCATCGACCTGCCCCAGAGCTGGCTTTCCATATCGTGGCAGTCCATAGCAACGGTCGCCGTGGTCTCTATAATATTCTTCCTGGGTGTGCTATCATATGCCGTCAAAGCCCAGTTATCGAAGGTAAAAACGGGCAAAGAAGGCATGGTGGGAGAGGTCGGAGTGGCCAGGACCGATATTGCGCCCTCCGGAAAGGTGTTCCTCCACGGAGAACTGTGGGATGCGAAAGCAGAGGAGCCGGTCCGGGCAGGGGAACGGGTTGTCGTCACCGCCGTCGAAGGGATGATGGTGAGGGTCAAAAAAGAAGGGGGGAACTGATATGGTATCAGCGTATCTGTTTGTTCTGGTATTGATCGTCATCATTCTGGGCATGGCCATCAAGATACTCAACGAGTACGAAAGGGGCGTCATCTTCCGCCTCGGGCGCGTTCTCGGAAGGCCGAAAGGTCCAGGGTTGATCCTGCTCATACCGATCGTTGACAAGATGGTGAGGGTGAGCCTGCGCACGGTGGTCCACGATGTGCCTGCTCAGGATGTGATCACGAGGGACAACGTATCGATAAAGGTGAACGCAGTCGTCTATTTCAGGGTCATTGACCCGATGAAGGCCATCATAGACGTGGAGAACTACCTCTATGCAACGAGCCAGCTCTCCCAGACGACGCTGCGAAGCGTGCTGGGCCAGGCAGAGCTTGACGAGCTGCTCTCCCACAGGGAGAAGATCAACGAGCGCCTTCAGGAGATACTCGACAAGCATACGGAGCCATGGGGCATCAAGGTGTCCAACGTGGAGGTGAAGAACGTCGATCTGCCACAGGAGATGCAGCGCGCCATCGCACGGCAGGCCGAGGCTGAGCGCGAGAGGCGGGCAAAGATCATCAGCGCCGAGGGTGAGTTCCAGGCGGCGGCCAAGCTCCATGAGGCCTCCGACATACTCTCCCAGAACCCCATGGCCCTTCAGCTGCGCTACCTGACGACGCTCGTGGAGATCTCCGCGGAGAAGAGCTCGACCGTCATCTTCCCGCTCCCCATAGATTTGATTAAGGCATTCATAGAAAAACCAACACAAAAATAGGGGTGAGAGGGCCTATGAAAAAGCTTCTTTTCGCACACCTTGTCATTCTGACGACGGTTGTGAGCCTCCTTTTTGCAGTCGACGCTGCTTTCGCGAGGGCGTACAGGGGGAGGATCGGCCGTGCACCCCGGACCGAAGGGATTGCCGAAGTCGAGCCCAAGGCCTTTCTCGTGATGGAGGCTACCACGGGGAAGGTCCTCGAAGAGCAGAACATGCACGAGAAAAGGGCCCCCGCCAGCATGACGAAGCTTATGGTGGCCTACATCGTGGTCGATAGGATCGCCAAGGGGGAGCTCCATCTTACGGACAAGGTCCGCACCTCAGCTGAGGCCTCTCACATTGGAGGCAGCCGGGTCTACCTTAAGGAAGGCGAGGAATTCACCCTGGAAGAGATGATGAAGGCTCTGATGATCGCCTCCGCGAACGACGCGGCTTACGCCATAGCCGAGTACATATCAGGAACGAGGGATGCCTTTGTCGACCTCATGAACGAGAAGGCAAAGGCCCTCGGCATGAATGACACGGAGTTCTATTCCCCTCACGGTCTGCCGCCGGACAAATGGCAGAAGGAGGATCTCACCTCCTGCTGCGATATGGCGATTCTCGCGCGGGAGCTTCTGAAGTATCCGAAGATACTCGAATGGAGCTCGACAAAGACGGACAACTTCAGGAGCGGAACTTTCATCCTCGATAACCACAACAAGCTGCTTTCGCGTATGCCGGAGGTGGACGGATTGAAGACCGGCTACTACCGGGAGACGGGCTACAACGTGACTGTCACGGCGAAAAGGGGCGATCTGAGGTTCATCGTAGTGGTGATGGGGAGCCCGACGTGGAGGGCGAGAGACGATTTTGCCGTGGAGAAGCTGAAGAGGTACTTCGCCCAGTTCGTTGCGGTGAACGTGGCGCGCAGGGGGGAGCCGATTGGGGATGAAGTCTACCTTGCGGACGGCAAGTACAGGAAGATAAAGGGCGTTGCAGCAGCAGACGTGAGCATCCCGCTCATGCGCGAGAAGAGGAAGGACGTAAAGCTGGTGGCCAACCTGCCCCGCGCGGTGAAGGGCGAGGTGAAGAAAGGACAGAAGCTCGGCGAGATAGTCTTCCAGGTCGATAACGAGGTTGTCGGAAGGGTGGACGTCGTTTCGCCCATGGACGTGCCCAAGGCAAACCTGTTCACGAGAATGGTCCGCAAGACGGGGCTCAATCTCTAAAGGAGAGCGGGAACGGGACATGCTGAGCAAGGTTCAGAACAGGGAGATCGTCGTCGGCATATCAGGGGGCATCGCTGCCTACAAGTCGGCGGAGCTCGTGAGGCAGCTGACGAAGAAGGGCGCGAGCGTCCACGTGGTCATGACGCGGAATGCCATGGAGTTCGTCACACCCCTGACCTTCCAGACGATCTCCGGCCACGAGGTTACCCATGACCTGTTCAAGCTCTTCACCGGGGGGAAGATAGGCCACATAGCCCTCGCAGATATCGCGGAGCAGATGGTAATCGCACCGGCCACCGCAAACATCATCGGAAAAGTGGCAAACGGCATTGCCGACGATTTCCTCTCGACCATGATCATGGCCACCACGGTGCCCGTCCTCTTCGTCCCTTCCATGAACACGAAGATGTGGGAGAGCCGGATCGTGCAGGCGAACATCGAGAGGCTCAAAGAGAACGGCTATGAGTTCATGGAGCCGGCATCGGGCGATCTGGCGTGCGGCTGGGAGGGAAAGGGCAGGCTTCCCGCTGTCGAGGACATCCTGGAGAAGATGGAGGACATCTTCACGGAAAAGGATTTTATCGGCCACAGGGTTCTCGTAACAGCCGGACCCACCACGGAGTCCATAGACCCGGTCAGGTGCATCACGAACCGGTCTTCGGGCAAGATGGGCTACGCCATAGCCAGGATTGCGCGGCGAAGGGGCGCCGAGGTCATCCTAGTCACCGGCATCACCTCGATCGCGCCCCCCCGAAGCGACATACGGGTGATCAACGTGGTCACCGCCGAGGAGATGAGGACGGCTGTCATGGCAGAGCAGGCGAGGTGCTCGGTCATCATCAAGGCCGCAGCCGTTGCCGACTATAGATGCGCCTCCGAGAACTGCGGAAAAATCAAGAAGAAGGAAGGCCAGGAGGAGCTGACGCTCACCTTGAGGAAGAACCCGGACATCCTGGCTGAGCTGGGCAAGATATGCGGAGATCGGGTGCTGGTGGGATTTGCCGCGGAGACGGAGAACGTCGTCGAGAATGCCTTCCAGAAGCTGAAGAAGAAGCACGTTGACCTCATAGTGGCGAACGACGTGACTAAGGCAGGCATCGGATTCGGCTCCGAAGAGAACGAGGTAACCCTCATCGATCGCTCCGGCAGACCGAAGCGAGTGCCGAAGCTCTCGAAAGAGGAGGTTGCGCACATCATCCTCGACGCCGTGATGAAGGTCCTCAAAAAGAAAAAGAAAAAAGTGGAGGATGACTGGTACTGACGTGTGCCTCTTCAAGAGGCCGTATAAGCGTCTCGATGAGGTATCTTAGACCATGAACGGACGCAGGGCGTTTCAGATCATAGGCCCCTTTCTGGCTCTCCTCTTTCTCGCCGTCTGCCTTCACGCAAGCGAAGAGAAAATAGCGGATGTGGTCGATGTGGTGAGCAAAGCCATCGTGAACATCAGGACCGAGGAGTTTTCCGGGACCGCAACCGACGCCAAGGCCGGCGGCTTCCTCAGGAAGATCTTTCCCGAAGAGGGGGAGGAGGATTCGGAGGCTTCCGAGAGCATTGGCTCCGGCGTGGTTCTCGACCCCTCCGGGTTGATCGTCACCAATGAGCACCTCATCTCGAAAGCCATAACGATCCGGGTCAAGTTTACCAACCGGCAGGAATATGACGCGAATGTGATAGCAGCCGACCCGGAGTTCGACATAGCCCTCCTCAAGGTGGAGGAGAAGAAGGACTTGCCGTACCTGAAGGTCAAGCCGGGGATTGTGAGGGTAGGGGAGAGGGCGATCGTCATCGGCAACCCTTTCGGCTTGTCCAGCTCCGTGACAACCGGCGTGGTCAGCGCCCTGGGGAGGAACCTGCGCATCAACAACCGGGTTTACGCCAACCTCATCCAGACGGACGCGGCGATCAATCCTGGAAGCTCGGGAGGCGCCCTTCTCGATGCAAAGGGTAATCTTCTGGGCATTGTTACAGCCATCTACGAGGAGGGGAAGGGCATAGGCTTTGCGATTCCCATCGACGACGTCATGTCCATGCTGTCCGAATTCAACGAGCAGGCGGGAAAACGCGCCATCTTCGGCATCTTCGTGGACAAGAAGAGGAACGATGACGACCAGTACCTTCTTGTGAACAGGATCATACCCGGAAGCCCTGCCGAGGGGTACGGTCTCAAGGTGGGCGACCGGATCGTCGAGATAGACGGCAAGAGGGTCAGGGAAGGGATGAAGCTCCAGAACCTGTTCAGAACAATAAGCCCCAATGAGACGAACCAGATCAAGATCGTCAGAGGGGATGACACGATCAATGTGAACATCGAGAGGAAGGCGGGTTACGTTCCAGCCCCCCTCGATGAAAGCCTGTGCGGGATCCGCCTCTCCGATATCCAGGGGTATGCAAAGCTCAAGTTTAAGCTGAGGCAGAAGAACGGGGTTGTAGTGACCAAGGTGATGAAGGGGGGCATTGGCGACAGGTACGGCCTGAAGGCAGGGGACGTCATCATCAAGATCAACAATGGGGACGTCACTGACAAGACGGACTTCGAAGCGCTCATGGTAGAGGGCCTGAGGAGGAATTATGTGCTCTTCCAGGTGAAGAGGAACGACACGGTTTTCTTTGCTCCCGTGAAGCTGGACACTCTCTTATAGGAGGAGACCATGGGTGAGAAAGACGGCGGTACCGGAGAGAGGGGCAGGATCAACGGCTCCAAGGCCGGATGCGACAATCAGCAGAAAGACTCTAAAGAGCGATGGTCGGACAATGATCTTCTCTATGAATTCGGTTTTTCCACCTTCATCCTTTCCCTGTCAACCTCGGCCCTCGTCCACCTGGGCGAGCTGCCTGACCCCATAACGAACAAAAAAGAGGTGAAGCTGCAGCTTGCCAAGCAGACGATCAGCATCATCGAGATGCTCAAGGAAAAGACAAAGGGGAATCTCACGAAGGATGAGGAGAGCCTTCTCGACAATGTGCTGTGCGACGTGAGACTTAAGTATCTGGCCCAGGCGAAGTAGCGGCCATTCAGAAGCCCGGTTTACCACATAGCAGAATGAGGAGAGCATCATGAAAAAGCAGAATGATACAAGCGCCATGAGCAGGAGGGATTTCCTGAAGGTAGGGGCGACGGGGGTGGCTGCCTCCATAGCCTTCGGAGGACTGGCCAGCCTCGTCCGTGGCGAGGTTGTCGAGGCCCCCGTGTATCGAACCCTGGGAAGGACCGGCCTCAAGGTCACGACCCTCAGCTTCGGGGCAATGCTCACCCCCGAATATGAAGTCATACGGGCGGGCCTGGACATGGGCATCAATTACGTGGATACTGCCCGGCGCTATCTGAACGGGAGGAGCGAAGGGATCGTCGGCAAAGCCGTCAAGGGAATCAGGGACAAGCTGTACATTGCGACGAAGACGAAGCCCGCCTCGAACACCGCGGAGGACATCATCAAGGACGTGGAGGCGAGTCTCGAAAACCTCATGACG
>CAYZAF010000565.1:0-4393 GCA_964476435.1 uncultured Syntrophaceae bacterium | reverse complement strand
CCTCTTCCGACGATACCCGTCGTTCACGAATTGCTCTCGCCATCGCTGCTGACGAAGAAGTTATCTCATCCATGGCTTCTCTCCTGCCCACACGATCCTGTCATGGACCAACCGTAGGTGTCGGCTATCTCCTTGAACGTCTCTGTGCCGCCGTGGAAGGAAAAGCCGGTATTAACGATTCTCAAAATGCTGTCGGGGGCTGCCTCGCTATGCTTCCAATCCGGCCAGTAAGCTGTCGATCCGGTCGATGGTCTCAGGGTCCCTCTCCGCGTCCGCGATGAGGAGGAGCAGCTCCCGCGCCTTCATGGGCGGGAAAGAGCAGATGCGGTCGAGGGCCCGCGCCTTTGCGTCCCTGTCGCCTATCTCGGTGAGGGTCATCATGAGGGCGACTATCGTTCTCCTCTTGCCGAGGGCGACGAAACCATCCACGATGAGGCTGCGCAGCTTCGGGTCTTCCTCTGTTCTGAGGTGAGCGAGAAGGGGGTTGATGACACCCTCGTCATTTGCCCTCACGAGCGCTTCTATCGCCTTCTCCCGCACCTGGCCTCTTTCGTCCGACAGAAGCGGCAGCAGGCACTCGCCGTCAAAACCGCCGATCTCCCGGCTGGCCTTGTCGAGGAGGCCGGCGCATTCCCTGTCCAGGCAGACCGTGCTCGCAACGATGAGCCCCGTCTCCTCCTTCGTGAAGACCATGCGGTCCTTCAAAGCCTCCAGACGATCGAGGGTCTCCGCGGTGAGAAGCGCGCCTTCGGCCCCGGCATCCTTCAGAACCTGCCGCATCCTCCTCTTCTGGTTGAACCCCCCGAGATCCATCTGTTGCGCCAGGCGCTCTCTCACGTGACGGCTCGTGAGCGCGTGGAACGTAGAGCCGAAGACATTCTGCTCCCGCACGACGCCCTTATCCTGAAGGAGCCGCAGGCATCGGCCGATCCTCTCAAGGGGGATACACGTTTCAATGAATATGTCCGCCTTTGTGTGGCGCCTGAGCGTCCCCTCGTCTCCCCCTGCGAGGACTGCCACCACCTCCTTGAGATCATCCTCTTGTGCGGCTGCCCTCACGATCTCGTGGATTCCTTCCTCCTCGTCGCGTGTGCCCGTGCGGCTCCTGGCCTCCCCGATCCTCCCTTGGATTTTGTAGAGCCGGTCCAGCTCGTAGACGGCGGAGAGGCTCGTCCTCCTGAAGGGCCTGTACCAATCGAAGAACTCCTCCTTGTCGCCGAGGGCAATGAGAAAGGCGTTCTCGTTCTCGATGCAGAAATCGACAAACCTCTCGAACTTCTCCTTTTCTTCCGGCGCCACGGCCTTGAGGCGCTCGCACCCGTCGACGACAAAGTAGCAGGGACCGGCGGACAAGAGTGTCGTGCAGGTGGAGACGATATCCGACGTGCGTCCCGGAGGGGTCTTCGCTGCCCTCTCTATGGCTTCTCGAATCTGCAGGACAGGACTGTCCCAAATCTCCGCAGAGAAGACGTTGGGAGACATGTGACGGAGCTGGGGCACCACGAAGGAGTCGACGAGGGTCGTCTTCCCCGATCCTGCGTCGCCCACCACGATGACGTGGCCGTACAGGAAAAGCTTGTCGAGCACCTGGGACGCCTCTTCCCATCTCGCGTAAGGCGCTCCCTGAAAAGTATTGAACGCATTTAGGCCGGATGCGGGTTTGGCTCGAAAGGCAAACGCAGCCCCTTCCTCTTCCCACTCGATTTGCCGGTACTGGAATCCGAGCCGGCCGTTCACCGTCTCCATGAATCGGCGGAACACGGCCTCTACGTGCGCCTTCGTCCGCCGGAGCACATGCTCCTCATAGGGTACCCGGGGGCGGCACTTGACGACCATGATCCCCTCTTTGGCGTCCACATCGATCGATGCTTCGCCGAACCGCAGCCTCAAGTCGGGGTCCTGGAATCTCCTCAAGGCAGTGCAGCCGGAGTCAGGGGAGAAGATGTCCCACATGAGGTGGGCAAAGTTGAAGATCTCGCCGAGAACTCTGCCGTTCCGGACGATCGCCTTCCGCGTGTCCTCCGTTATCTCCCATTCGAGAGGGATCTTCCGCACGGAGAAGATAAGGGAGTTTACGAGCTCCATCGCCTTCTCAGGGATACTGAGGCGCCGCCCTATCTCGTTGTTGAGAAAGAGCGTCTTGGGCGGACTCTCTATCGTGTTGAGTATATCCTCGTTCGCGCTCCAGCCGAATCTGTCCACAACGCCGATATCGTGGAAATAGAGCGTGCAGAGGAGCACGAAGACCTCCCCCGAGAACATCTCGTCCCTGCGGTCGATAGGCTCGGGGAAGAGCCTCTCCACGAAGCCTTTGAGTTCTTCGATGTGCGGCTTAAGGGGGACAGGGCTTAGGGGGAATACCTCCTCTTCGCAGAAGCGGACGAGGCTCTCGAATTTCTGATAGAGCTTCAGCTCCCTTTCTTTAGCCTTGAGGACCTCTTCGAGTCTCGATTGCATGGTGAGGCGCCAGCCCTCTATATAAGCCCCTTCCCGTTCTCTCCAGGCCCAGGGGAGGTAGAACCAGCGCAAGGCCGGAGGCTGTCGAAGGGACCCAATGGCTCAAAAAGGCACGACCGCCCGTCTTCCCCCATGGGGCGGACAGACGAGTTGGATCGGGATCCTATGCCTTTCTCTTCCACAGGTATATGAGCGGACTCGCCACAAAAATGGATGAATACGTGCCGACCAGTACGCCGATGAACAGGGCAAAGGCGAAATCGAACAGGACATGCCCTCCGATGGCCAGGAGGGCCGCGAGAACGAGGAGCACGGTGAGGGACGTGATGAGGGTTCTGCTCAACACCTCGTTGATGCTCACATTGATGACCTGGCCTAGGTCGGACCGGGATTTCATCTTTGCCATGTTCTCCCTGATCCTGTCGTAGACAACGACCGTATCCGTGAGAGAATAGCCGGCGACGGTAAGGAGCGCCGTGATAAAAAGGATGTTCATTTCGAAGTGGAGGAGGAAGAATATGCCAAGGAGGGCAAGGACGTCATGAAAGGTGGCGATGGTGGCTGCCACGCCGAAAACGAAGTTGAACCGCCATGCGATATAGATGACGATGCCCAAAAGGGCAAGGATGACGGCGACGATGGCATGCTGCTTCAGGGTCTTGCCCACGCTGGGCCCGACCATATCGCTGCCGAGCACCTGGAACTTGTTCCCTGGGAAGGCCTTCGTAATGACGGCGCCTATCAGGTCCTGAACCCTCTGCGTCCCTGCCTGCTGGAGCTTCGTCTTGATGAAGAAATCGTTCTTGCCCGCCACCTGCTGGATCTCGACGTCGCTGATCCCGCCTGCAATCAAGGCATTGCGGAGGTCGCCTATGGGCATGGGCTCACGAAAGCGCACCTGGACGCTCGTGCCCCCCGTGAAATCGACGCTCAGGTTCGCCTTGCCCATGGATACCATGACAAAGCCGAAGAGACCGAGCCCCACGAGCACGATGGAGAGGATGAAGGCTTTGTTCCTCAAGCCTATGAAATCGACCTTAGTCTTCTTGATGATCTCTCTGAATTCCATCAGATGCTCAGACTCCTCGGTTTGTACCGCGCGATGATCCAGTCAAAGATCGCCTTCGAGCCGAAAACGGCGACGAACAGGTTGATGACGATGCCGATGCTCAGGGTAACGGCAAAGCCCTTTATGGGGCCTGTTCCGAAAATGAACAGGATAACCGTCGTGATGAGGGTCGTGACGTGGGCGTCGAGGATGGTCACCCATGCCTTCGAGTAGCCCCCGTCTACCGCTGCCCGCACGGTCTTGCCCGATCTCAGCTCTTCCCGTATGCGCTCGAAGATGAGCACGTTCGTGTCCACGCCCATGCCCATGGTGAGGATGATGCCAGCGATGCCGGGGAGCGTCATGGTCGCCTGGACGATGCTAAATGCGCCGAGGAGGTAGATGAGGTTGAGGAAGAGGGCCACGTCGGCAACGATGCCGGATCCCTTGTAGTAGAAGACCATGAAGGCGATGATGAGGATCGCGCCGAGGATGGCCGCCTCAACTCCCCTTTTGATTGAGTCCTGGCCGAGGGTGGGACCGACGGTGGTATTCTGTATCACATTGACAGGCGCGGGAAGGGCACCAGCCCTCAGCACGATGGCGAGGTCCTTCGCCTCATCCACGGTGAAATTGCCCGTTATCTGGGCCCTGCCCCCGGAGATGCGCTCGTTTATCACCGGGGCAGAGTAGACAACGTTGTCGAGGATGATGGCGAGGCGCTTGTGCACGTTCTCCCCCATGACCTTGTCAAAGATCCTCGCCCCTTCGCTGGAGAACTCCAGGTCCACGACGACCGAGGTGCCGAGTTGCCCGCCCCCCATTCTCACCTCGGCGTCGGTGAGCATATCTCCCGTGAGCACCGCCTGCTTCTTTACCAGTATGGAG
>CAYZAF010000564.1:0-2054 GCA_964476435.1 uncultured Syntrophaceae bacterium | reverse complement strand
GGCATACCGCAGATGTATGCCGAAAGATGCGGCATGGCGATCGAGGACGCGAAAAGGGCGGTAACGGCGGCATACGATTCGATAGGAGAGGGAGACCTGCTGTGGTACGACATCGGGTATTGGCTCCGGCGGTTCGACCTGAGAATCCCGGTCAATGACTTGCTCAACCGGTACGTCGATCATATCCGATTGCTCCCCCACGTAGCCGAGGTGATCCGTGCGTTGAAGGAGAAATACACGCTGATAATCGCTTCGAATGCGGCGAGGATATTCGTGGAAAAGGAAATCCGCTTCACGGGGCTGGAAAGATACTTCGACCGCATCATATCTGCCACGAGCGATCTCCGGATGGTCAAGAAAGAAGAAGGGTTCTATCGTGAGCTTTGCCGCCTCCTCTGCGTATCCCCGGCTGAAATAACGCACGTAGGGGATCACGTCGTCTTCGATGTGGAGATCCCAGGACGAGTGGGCATCGATGCCTTTCTCTACAACCCTTCAGCGCTGAGTAACGGGAGGGTGATACACGATTTCAGGGAGCTTCTCGACCGATTATGAAGAAATGCCACAAGTGCGGGACAGCCGTCACCATAGAGAAGGTTTCGAGGCGCGATGAGTGCGAGGTTTGCCATTCCGATCTTCGGGTGTGCCTCAACTGCACGCTCTATGACCCGTCGAGGGCCAACCAGTGCTTTGAGCCTCAGGCGGAACAGGTAAAAGAAAAGGATAGATCGAACTACTGCGATTTCTTTCAGTTTAAGGAAGAAAAAAAGAAAAATTCCCCCAGGGACGAAGCGGAGAGGCTTTGGAAGGATCTCTTCAAGAAGGAATAGGGCCTTCCCGCGCCTTTGTGTAGATGGTCCTGTACCGCGCGGGGTCCATATCGAGACACTCGGTGCACCCGTCTTTCGCGCAGGCTGCCAGTTCTTCTCTCGTGGGAAGGGGCTCGAGGAGGACATCGAACCCTATCGATTCGTAGAGCTCTTTCATCTCCGAAAGTCTCGGCTCGTCTGCCACGAACCTCTTTTCCCACCCGAGACCTTCGAGTTCTTCTTCTCGCTTCGTCATAGGGATAGTATACTGCTTTTGGCTTGCCTACTCTATTTCTTCTCTGAAATACTCTATCGTCTTTGCCAATCCCTCATCCAGTTGAACCAAGGGCTCCCACTGCAGATAGCGTCGAGCCTTCGAGATGTCGGGACACCGCCTGCCCGGGTCGTCATCGGGCAGTCTTTCGAAAACGATCTTGGCGGACGATCCCATGAGTTTGACGATCTTTTCGGCCAGGGCCGCGATGGAGGTTTCTTGGGGATTGCCTAAGTTAATCGGCCCGGGTAGGCCGGAAAGATACGGCTTCGTATAGTCCATATCCCGCACCTGATCCCCTGTCTCGTAATCCATCATCCGCACCATGCCCTCTATCATGTCGCTTATGTAGCAGAACGATCTTGTCTGCGTGCCGCTGCCGTAAACCGTTATCTCCCGGCCCTTGAGCACTTGGGTGATGAAGTTGCTGACGACGCGGCCGTCGTCCGGTCTCATCCTTGGGCCGTACGTGTTGAAAATGCGGACCACCTTGACGTCCACATTGTTCTGGCGAAGGTAGTCGAAAAAGAAAGTCTCTGCCACCCGTTTCCCCTCGTCGTAGCAGCTCCTTTTTCCGATGGGGTTGACATTGCCCCAGTACTCTTCGGTTTGGGGGTGGATCGCGGGTTCGCCGTAGACCTCGCTGGTGGAGGCCTGGAGGATCCTTGCCTTGATCCTCTTCGCCAGGCCCAGCATGTTGAGAGATCCGAGCACATTCACCTTGATGGTCTTGACCGGGTTGTACTGGTAGTGGATGGGGCTTGCCGGACAGGCGAGGTTGAATATCCAGTCTACTTCGAGAAGGATGGGCTCCGTGACGTCGTGCCTCACCAATTCGAAGGACGGATGATTGAGGAGATGAGCGATGTTCTTCTTGGTCCCCGTGAAAAAATTGTCGATACAGACAACCTGGTGGCCGTCCCTGACGAGCCGGTCGCAGAGGTGGGACCCGATGAAGCCTGCCCCTCCGG
>CAYZAF010000563.1:0-2461 GCA_964476435.1 uncultured Syntrophaceae bacterium | reverse complement strand
AAGCTGGGCCAAAAGGCGCTCGTGACTACCGACACATACGAGGGCGCCACCTACCGCTACCGGGGTAAGACGTACCGAGGATGGGTCAGCTACATCTCCAATGAAGCGGAATTCACCCCGAAGAACGTGCAGACCCAGGAGGAAAGGGTGAAGCTCGTCTACGGCGTCAAGGTTCGCGTGGAGGACGCGGATCAGGACCTCAAGCCCAGTATGCCGGCGGACGTACGGATACAATTAAAGGGGACCCCTTCGCCTCCTCCAGAGGCAAAGCCGTGAGGCATAGATAGGGGCACATGGACAGGATCGCCGTCAAGACCTCGGGTCTGACAAAGAGCTTCGGCCGGACGAAGGCAGTGGACTCACTCGATCTGGAGGTTCGTCAGGGTGAGCTTTTCGGCCTCGTCGGGCCGGACGGGGCGGGCAAGAGCACCACCATGAGGCTCCTCACAGGCATCATGAGGCCGACGTCAGGGGCTGCCTGGGTTGCGGGCCATCCCATCCCGGGCGAGGAGGAGCTGATAAAGGAGCGCATCGGCTACATGTCGCAGCGGTTCGGCCTCTACGAGGACCTCACGGTCATAGAGAACATCATGTTTTACGCTGACCTTTACGGTGTCGCCGCCAGGGACAGGCCTCCGAGGATCGAGCGACTCCTCGGCTTCAGCAACCTTGCCCCTTTTCAGGACCGCCTTGCCGGCAACCTGTCGGGCGGCATGAAGCAGAAGCTCGGCCTCGCCTGCGCCCTCATCCATACGCCTGAAGTCCTCTTTCTCGACGAGCCCACAGGCGGAGTGGACCCTGTATCGAGGCGGGACTTCTGGCGCATTCTTTACGACCTCCTGAGGGAGGGCGTGACCATCCTCGTGTCCACGGCCTATCTGGATGAGGCTGAGCGGTGCACGAGGATAGGGTTGATGAACGAGGGCAGGCTGCTCGTCGTCGACGAGCCGCTCCAAGTCAGAAAAAGCCTGCCCCTCTCCATGGAGGAGATCCTGACGCCGGATGCCCGGGCAGCGCGCGACATAGTAGGGGCAGAGGCAGGGGTCGAAAGCGTTACCATCTACGGTGACAGACTGCACGTAGCCTTTCGGGATGAAGGGGTAGTCGACAGGGTCGTGGCGCGGCTGACCTCGGAAGGCATCACTACGACGAGCAGAAGGGCCATTGTTCCGTCCCTTGAGGACGTCTTCATTGCCCTCACGAAGCTTCCGGCGGGCACCGAGGCAGGATCACGGGTTTCCCATGGACACGGATGAGATAGCCGTCGAAGTTTCAGACCTGCGCCGGACCTTCGGTGACTTTGTCGCGGTGGACAATATCAGCCTGAAGGTCAAGAAGGGAGAGATATTCGGCTTCCTCGGGCCGAATGGCGCGGGTAAGTCGACCACCATAAGGATGCTCTGCGGCCTTCTCATGCCCACGGGCGGGAGCGGGACGGTCGGCGGCTTCGACGTGCTCACCCAGTCGGAGTCCATAAAGCGCATTATCGGTTACATGTCGCAGCGGTTCTCTCTCTATGAGGACCTCACCGTGGAGGAGAATGTCGATTTCTACGGGGGCATCTACAGGGTGCCGAAGGCCAGAAGGACAGCACGCAAAGC
The DNA here is from genome assembly GCA_964476435.1 of uncultured Syntrophaceae bacterium. GTDB lineage: Bacteria > Desulfobacterota > Syntrophorhabdia > Syntrophorhabdales > WCHB1-27 > CAVVNC01. Next base: position 860 of record CAYZAF010000563.1, on the reverse strand, counting down.
ATGGGTGCTGGAGATGGCGGGACTCGCCGGGAGAAAGGATGTCGTCACCAGGACCCTCGCTACGGGGTTCAAGCAGAGGCTTGCCCTCGGCTGCGCGATCCTTCATGAGCCGCCCATCATATTCCTCGACGAACCCACCTCCGGCGTGGACCCCGTGTCGAGGCGCAATTTTTGGGGGCTCATCCACGATCTCGCCGATGGGGGGACCACCGTCTTCGTCACTACCCACTACATGGAAGAGGCGGACTACTGCGACAGGCTCGCCCTGATCTACAGGGGTCAGATCATCGCCGAGGCGACCCCCATGGAGCTGAGGCAGCGATACATGAAGCGGGAGATTCTCGAGGTGGAGGTGGACAGGGTAGCTGACGCCATGGAGGTCCTCCTGAAGAAAGGCATTGAAAACGCGATCTTCGGCAGCACCCTCCACGTCACGGTAGATAATGCCCTGGTTGCGGGTGCGCAGATAAGGGGAACCCTGGAATCCGCAGGCGTGGTCGTGAGAAGGGTGGAGAAGATCATACCTTCTTTGGAAGACGTTTTCGTGACGCTCATCGAGGTTGCCTGATCCATGCGCCTTTCCAGAATGAGGGCCATGGCGAGAAAGGAATGGGTCCAAATACGGAGGGACCGCCTCAGTCTCGCCATGGCGTTCGCGCTCCCCGCCATGCTCCTCGTCATCTATGCCTACGCCATCACCTTCGACGTGGACAATATCCGCACCGTCGTCTACGACCGGGACAAGAGCGTCATGAGCCGCGATCTCATCGCGCGGTTCGCTGAGTCGAAGTACTTCAGCATCGTCGCTTCCATAGATTCCTACGGGGAGATAGACCGATACCTCGATTCCGGGAGAGCCA
>CAYZAF010000562.1:0-2388 GCA_964476435.1 uncultured Syntrophaceae bacterium | reverse complement strand
TTGTTGTTTCCCTTCTGGGTTTTTCCGAACTCATCTCCCCCGAGGAAAAGGGGTACCCCCCGCGAGATGAAGAGGGTGGCGATGAAGTTCTTGGTCTGCCGGGTCCTTGTTCTTTCGATTTCCGGGTCGTCTGAAGGGCCCTCTACGCCATAGTTGTAGCTGTAATTCTCGTTCGTCCCGTCCCGGCCCTCCTCGCCGTTCGCCTCGTTGTGCTTCTCGTTGTAGCTCACGAGGTCTCTCAAGGTAAAGCCGTCGTGGCACGTGACGAAGTTGATGCTGTTGAGGGGCTCCTTACCGGCCTTCTGATAGATGTCGGCGCTTCCCGAGATGCGGCTCGCGAAGAGTCCCACCATGCCAGGATCTCCGCGCCAGAAGAGGCGCACATCATCTCGGTACTTTCCGTTCCACTCGGACCAGCGATGGCCGGGAAACGATCCCACCTGGTATGCCCCTGCGGCATCCCAGGCCTCCGCGATCAGCTTCACTTCCCTGAGAAGGGGGTTCTCCGCTATCTCATCGAGGAGCGGCGGGTTTCTCATGATCTCGCCGTCTTCGTCGCGTCCCATGACCGAGGCGAGGTCGAAGCGGAATCCGTCGACGCGCATCTTCACCACCCAATACGTAAGGCAGTCGATGATGAACTGTCGGACGATGGGATGGTTGCAGTTGACCGTGTTGCCGCACCCGGAATAGTTCTGGTATTGGCTCCTGTCCTTCTCGAGCATATAGTAGATCGTATTGTCGAGACTGCGGAAGGAGATCGTAGGGCCTGTCTCGTTGCCCTCCGCCGTGTGGTTGAACACCACGTCGATGATTACCTCGATGCCGGCCCGGTGCAGCTCCCTCACCATCTCCTTGAACTTGGCCACCTGTCCGCCCCCGATGCCGTCGCCTGCGTAGGCTGCCTTCGGCGCAAAGAACGATACCGTGGAGTAGCCCCAGTAGTTCACCAGGGGCTGGCCCGTGAGGGGGTTGGCCGTGTTTATTTCCCGCTCATTGAACTCCTGTATGGGGAGGAGCTCGACGGCAGTGATTCCGAGCTCCTTAAGGTAAGGGATTTTTTCGATGACACCCTCAAAAGTGCCTGGGTACTTGACCCCTGAAGAGGGATGGATCGTGAAGCCTTTGACGTGGGTTTCGTAAATGACCGTGTCGGACCAGGACGTCCGCGGCGGCACGTCATCCTGCCAGTCGAATCGGTTGCCCGTGACGATGCAGCGGGGCACCGAATCCCCGTCGTCCGTCGTAGAGAGCGAGAGGGCCCCTAGGGGAGAAGTGACATCATATCCTTTGGCCTTGAGGAAATCCCAGGCGGGATACCTGGAGAGAGCGGTCGCGTAGGGGTCGAGTACAAGCTTGTGGCTGTTGAAGCGATGTCCTTCGTGTGGGCTGTATGGGCCGTCAACCCGGTAGGCGTATGGTTGACCGGCAGAGACGCCCTCCACCCACACATGCCAGATGTCGCCCGTCCTGTTGTACATGGGGTCCAACTCAATAGTCTGGTAGGGGGCAAGGTCCCCGGCCGAGGCGAAGAGGAGAAGGCTGACGGCCGTGGCATTGCGGCTGAAGATCGCAAAAAGGGCTCCGTCATCGTGGAGGTGCACGCCGAGGGGGAGGGGATAGCCCGGATAGGTCTTGTGGACTCTCCGCTGCGCCTTTTCAATCTCCCTTGGTCCGATCGATTGCCCTGTCGTCTCCGCGCTCATCGCCTTTCTCCCTGAGTAAAGCCCCCGTATTGCGGGCAGGGGGGTTTACCTTCAAGTCGTCTCCCACCGATCTTACGCCTTTTATGCCCTTTGCGGCGGCGAGGAGACGGAGTTTTGCCTTGCCATTGGGAACGACGCCGCTCAAGGTGACGTTGCCCTCAAGCACGAAAACCCTGATCTGGTCAGGGCTCAGCTCCCGATCCTGTGCGATCAGGGCCCCGATCTGCGCAGCAATGGCAGCATCACCCTCCAGGGGCCCGAGCCCTGCCGGCTTCAGCATCTTACAGCCGTGGAGAGCCGCGCTTGCGAGGATGAGACACAGGGCGCAGCCTACGATCCAGCCGATCCCGCGTGCCTTCCCTATGCGTGGACCACGGGTCCTCGCATAGGGAAGGGGAAAGGGCACTCGAAATGGGCTGGGACAGACAACCGGCTTCATTCTGTTCCTTTAGGCCCTTGGTCTGGAATTCCTTCGGATGTTCCGATCGACCGTATCTTAAGCTAATGGTCGATCCTGTCTCTGATGCAGGCAACTAGTCGTTCTAGCTGTTCCCTCTTTAGCTCCTTGAGGAAGCCGAGGTCTTGATCCGTCTTCAGCAGTTCCCTTACTATCTTTACGAGTTTCTCCCTATTGGCAGCTTCGTCGCGCTTGTCTTCCATCCATACATACATAATCCAAAAA
>CAYZAF010000561.1:0-10175 GCA_964476435.1 uncultured Syntrophaceae bacterium | reverse complement strand
GTCGAAAAGCTTGCAGAGATCAAGACGTATCATCAGGCCCTCACCCTCACTGACAGGCTCGATTACACGAGCGCGCTGTCGAACAACCTCGCATACTGCCTGGCCTGCGAAAACCTCCTGGGCCTGGAAGTGCCCAAGCGGGGCCAGTATCTGAGGGTGATCCTGGCAGAGCTGCAGAGGATCGCGGCCCACCTCCTCTGGCTGGGCACGCACGCCCTCGACATCGGGGCAATGACCGTCTTCTTCTACACGTTCCGGGAGCGCGAGTACATCACCGATATCATCGAGAGCGTCACCGGGGCGCGCCTCACGCCGAGCTTCATCAGGATCGGAGGGCTGGCCAGGGATGTCCCGGACGAGTTCGAGGGCATGGTAAGGCACTTCGTCAAAGACTTTCCGCGCAGGGTAGATGAGTACGAGACCCTCCTCACGAAGAACATCATATGGAGGAGACGGACCGTCAAGGTGAGCACCCTTACGCGCGAGGACGCACTCAGCTACGGTGTGACCGGTCCGGTCCTTCGCGCCTCGGGCGTCAATTACGACGTGCGCAAGGCCTTTCCTTACTCGTCCTATGAAGATTTTGACTTCCAGATCCCCTTGGGCACGCGGGGCGACGTGTTCGACCGGTACGACGTGAGGCTGCGGGAAATGCGCCAGTCGAACAGGATCATCGACCAGGCCTTGTCGCGCCTGCCGGGGGGTCCCATAAACGCCCGGGCCCCCGACTATGTGGCGCCGCCCAAAGAAGACGTGCAGAAAGATATGGCAGCCCTCATACGCCACTTCAAGTTGATGGAAGAATCTTTTTCTGCGCCCCGGGGAGAGGCTTACGGGGCGATCGAATCGTCCAAGGGCGAGCTCGGCTTCTACCTCGTGAGCGACGGGTCGAACAAGCCCTTCAGGTTCCGCATAAGGCCGCCGTCGTTCCTCAATATTGGTGCCCTACCCAAGATGATCGTGGGGTCAATGATAGCGGACGTCATAGCGGCCATAGGGAGCATTGACATCGTGCTCGGCGAGATCGACAGGTAAGGGTGATGACCAATATCGTCTTCAGCTCCTGGCAGGGGGAAGTGGTTGACAACAGGGGAAGGGCCGCGGAAGAGTACGGCGTGCCCAAGAGGCTCGCCTTGCCCGAAGAGTTCGGCGATTTGGGAGAGATACGGGCATTCATGGGTTGGGACGGCTTCGCGATCATGGACGCCTCAATAGACGTGGTCGATATGTGTTCCCAGTACGTTGCGGCAGTGCAGGGGGAATCGTGCGGAAGGTGCATCCCGTGCAGGGTGGGCACGAGGATCATCCTCGATCTCATGAACAAGATCACCGGCGGGCAGGGAAGGCCTTCGGACCTGGACCGCATCAAGGGCCTTGCACGGTATATCAGGGACGGCTCGAAGTGCCAGATAGGCCAGACAGGGCTGAAACCCCTCATCGATGCGCTCATTTATTACAAAGAGAGCTTCGACCGGTCCGTGGAGGGGGGATGGAAATCGGGCTCGGCCCAGTACCGCGTATCGGTGACCGCACCCTGCATGAGCGCCTGCCCCGCGAAGCTGAAGATACCGAAGTACATAGAGGAGATTGCCGAGGGGCAGCCCGGTGAGTCGCTGGCCACCATCAGGGAAGACACTTGCATGGCCGGCACCCTGGGCCGCGTCTGCGTGCGGCCGTGCGAGTCGAATTGCAGGCGGGCCAACATAGATGAGGCCATCTCCATAAAGTACCTGAAGCGCTTTGCCGCCGACTACGAGCTTGAAAAAGGAAAGAAACCTGCTGTTGCGAGGCAGGGTCGGGCCGCCAAGAAGGTTGCGGTCCTGGGAGCAGGGCCGGCGGGCCTGTCGTGCGCCTATTTTTTAGGGCAGATGGGCTACAACGTCACTATCTTCGAGCGGCTGCCTGAACCGGGGGGGATGGCTGCGGTGGGCATCCCCGACTATCGCCTCCCCCGCGGGATACTCATGGGCGAAGCGCGGCTGGTCGAGGACTTAGGCGTCGAGATCCGGTACAACACCGTTGTCGGCAAGGACGTGACCATCCCGGAGTTGCGCAAAGAATTCGACGCCCTCTTCATCGGCGTGGGCGCCCACGCTAGCCAGCCCATGGGGGTCAAGGGCGAGGACAAGGGGTATGCGGGCTTCATCACCGGGGTCAAGTACCTGCTCGACATCAATATGGGCAGGGACCCCTATCCTGAGGGCAAGAAGGTCGTTGTGGTGGGCGGCGGGAACGTGGCCATGGACTGCGTGAGATCCTCGTTCCGCATCGGAAAGCCGGACGTCAACCTCGTCTATAGGAGGACCAAGGCGGAGATGCCGGCGGACCAGGTCGAGATCCACGACGCAGAGGAGGAAGGGGTGACCTTCCACTACCTCTGCAACCCTACGAGGATCATCGAGAAGGAAGGTAAGGTTGTCGCTGTTGAGTTGATACGCATGGAGCTCGGAGAGCCCGACAAGAGCGGAAGGAGAAGGCCGGTGCCTGTGCCGGGCTCGGAGTTCGTCGTAGAGACCGATGTGCTCATTCCTGCCATCGGCCAGGCAGTTGATTTCTCATTCTTGGCAGGAATTGCCGGGGTGGAGCTGACGAAATGGAACACCGTGCTCGTGGACCAGGAGACGTTCCAGACCTCGCAGCCGGGTATTTTCGCTGCCGGTGACTGCGAGACCGGACCGGACGTCCTCGTGAGGGCATGCGGAAACGGGAAACGGGCTGCGTGGAGGATAGATCAGTACCTGCGCGGCAGAGACCTCGTCCCCTTCGATGGGGAGAGGTTCAATGACCTGTTTGCCAAGGTGAAGGTCTATCAAAAAGACGAGGATCTCGGCATTTCCGGAGGCGAGTCCCGGATAGAGCTGAGGGTGATGGACCCGGTAGAGAGAAAGTGGACGTTCGATGAGGTGGAGGAGGGGTTCAGGACGGACGAGGCGGTGAGAGAGGCCGGAAGGTGCCTCAGATGCTATCGCATCGGTATGGTGGCGCTCAAGAGTTCCTAGCATGGTGCGACTGAAGATAGACGGAAAAGAGATAGAGACGAGCGAGGGGAAGACGATCCTGGAGGCGGCCCGGGACAACGGGATATACATTCCAACCCTGTGCTTCCATAAGAACCTTCTCCCCTTAAGCTCCTGCCGGATCTGCCTCGTCGAGGCGGAAGGCTACGCGAACCCCATGGCGTCGTGCGACACCGCAGCCCTGGAAGGCATGTCAATCCTGACGCAGTCGGACAAGCTGTTTGCCATGAGGCAGGACTACCTGAAGCTCATCCTCGCATATCATCCCCTCGATTGCCCCATCTGCGACGCAGGGGGCGAGTGCGCTTTGCAGGACCTTGTCTTCGAGCACCGGATCGAGAAGGCTGATTTCTCGGTGCAGAGGGACACCAAGGTCGACGCCTACGCGACGCCCCTCATCAAGTACTGGGAAAACCGCTGCGTCCTCTGCCTGCGCTGCATTCAGGCGTGCAGGGAGGTATCGGGGAGGAGCGTCCTCGACCTCGTAGAGACGGGCATCGATGCGAGAATGGCGCCGACGAATCCGCGCAACTGCATCTCCTGCGGCGAGTGCCTCTTCGTCTGCCCCGTAGGGGCCCTCACGGAGAACTCAAGCCCCCTCAAGAGCAGACCCTGGCAGGTGGAGCGCCATAGCACCACGTGTCCCCACTGCGGGTTCGGATGCACCTTCGCGCTGGACGTATTTCAGGACGGCCGGGTGACGGATGTGATCCAGGATACGGCGAACATGCCGAATAGAGGCTCTCTCTGCGTCCTCGGCAGGTTTGGCTGTGATTTTGTGAACCATGGGGCGCGCCTTCAGGAGCCTCTGTCGAAGGAAGGCCCTTTGAGCCTTTCCTCCGCAGTAGACGCTGCCTACGAACGTCTCACCAGGCTCGACGCGGAAGGGAAGGGCATAGGCTTCATCGTCTCACCCAGGGCCACGAACGAAGAGATTCTCATGATCCGCCAGATCGCGGGCCGCTTCAAGAAAGCGCACCTTGCCACCTCTGGCTTCTACCATACCGGAAGAGTCCTTAACCAGTGCCGGGACATGGGCATCCGCTCGACCTACGAATATGACGCCCTGGCAGGGGCGGACCTGATCCTCGTGGCAGGGGCCAACCTTCTTTCGAACAATCATGTCCTCGCTGACAGGGTGCGTGAGGCAGTCAAGCTGGGAGGAGCGCGGATCGTCGTCGTAGACCCGTCCCCGACTGCCCTCGCGGCGATCGCGGACACACACCTCAAGGTGCGGCCGGGCCGCGACGCCTTCCTCTTCAATGCCGTCTCCCGGCGGCTCACAGAGGAAGGGAGGCATGAGGCCGAAAGCGAGTCAATCGAGGGATTCGCCCCACTCTCCCAGGCCCTCAAGTCCCTCGATGTGGAACGGGCCCTCAGGGTGTCGGGAATCGAGCCTGAGGCTTTCGACAGGATGTTCCGGATGATTTGCCGCGCATCGAACATGGCGGTCATCATCGGCTCCGGGGTGGGCGCCTCCATCGAAAGCCTGAAAGCGCTCCTCAACCTCTGTGTGCTGAAGGGCATAAACAAAAAAGGGCAAGTCATGGCGATCGCTCGGCAGGCCAATGCAGTAGGCGCTGCTTCGATCCTGGAGGGCACGATCGCGCCCCACGAGGTACTCGCCGATGGGAGCGTGTCTGGCCTCTTTTTTTACGAGGAGGACCCGTTCCACTACTTGAACGGAGAGAGGGTAGCTGCGCTGCTCAAGGAAAAGGCATTCGTGCTCGCCGCCGATGTCTTCCCCACCTTCGTCATGGACTACGCGGACCTCGTGGTGCCCACGGGGCTCTTCATGGAGAAAGAAGGCACGTTCTTCGCCGAAGACGGGCATGTGCGGAGGTTCTCTCGGATGACCTCAGGCCTCCCGTGGCAGGGATTCCGGTTCCTCCAGGAGCTTCTCGGCCGCCTGGGGGGCCCCCGCCACATAGGTCCAGGACAGGTGACCGAGCGCTTGAGAGACATGGGCTTTATCGCGGGCGGCGTTCAGGCCCCGGAAACGCTCGGCGTGCCCCGGCATCAGGTGCGGTTCGACGCGCGGCCAATGACTTCCGCGTTTCCCATCGAAGGGGACTATCTCCTCATCCTGAGGGACGTCTTTATCAACCACCACATCATCGACAAGGAGGCCTATTCCACGGGCATCTCAACCGTATACCAGCACCCTGCCTACCCCGTCTCGGAGGACAAGCTCAACATGTCCCTTGAGGATGCGGCAAACCTGGGTCTCGTTGAGGGAGACATCGTGGAGGTAGAGTCGGAGAGCGGCGTGCTGCAGAAGCCCATATCCATAAAGGAGGGTCTCAGGCGCCGAGTCCTCGAATACCTCGTTTTCAGGGACAGGCGCGAGGCGCTCAAGCTCTCGACAACACCCGCGAAATGGATCGCGGTGAAGGTGCGGAAGGGGTAAATGATGGATACGCTCTTCTTCCTCATTGAATCTTTCATCAAGTGCGGCGTGGTCATCGGCTGTCTTCTCACCTTCTTCGCCTACCTGACCCTGGCGGAAAGAAGGATCCTCGGCAGGGTGCAGATCAGGCGCGGGCCGAACAGGGTGGGCCCGTTCGGTCTGTTCCAGCCCGTGGCCGACGGGATCAAGGCGCTCACCAAGGAAGACATAGTGCCTGCCAATGCGGACAAGGCTGTCTTCGTTCTGGGGCCCATGATCGCGGTCTGTGCAGCACTCGCCATGTTCGCGGTCATCCCTTTCGGGGGCACGATCCATGTTTTCGGCAGGGCCGTGAAGCTTGTGATCGGGGATGTGGACATAGGGATCCTGTTCGTCTTTGCCTTTGCAACCCTCGGCGAATACGGCATTGTTCTTGGCGGCTGGTCTTCGGGGAGCAAGTACGGTGTCCTGGGCGCCCTTCGGGCGGCTGCGCAGATGATCAGCTACGAGACGTCCCTAGGCCTCATCATCATCGGCACCATCATCCTTGCCGGATCATTGCGCCTCACCGACATCGTCGAGGCTCAGCGCCACATGTGGTTCGTGGTCTATCAGCCCTTTGCCTTCCTCCTCTACCTGGTCGCGGGTCTTGCAGAGATCAACAGGACGCCCTTCGATATGCCCGAATCGGAGAGTGAATTGGCGTGCGGCTTCAACATAGAGTACAGCAGCATGAAATTCGCCCTCTTTTTCATGGCGGAATACGTGCACATGATCGTGGTGGCGAGCCTCGTTACCACGCTCTTTCTCGGCGGCTGGCTGGGGCCGTTCTTGCCCGGACCGCTCTGGTTCTTTATCAAGGTTTGCGTTGTCATATTCTTCTTCATTTGGGAGAGAGGCACGTTTCCGAGGCTCAGGTATGACCAGATCATGCAGCTCGGCTGGAAGATCCTGCTGCCCCTGGCCCTCGCCAATGTGGTCGTGACTGCCCTCGTGGTGGCGTTGAGGTAGATGAGCCTATGATCATACCCCTCCTGAAAGGTCTCTGGCTGACCCTGAGAAGGACCTTCTCCCGGCCCATCACCGTTCAATACCCGGAGGAGAGAAAACCTCTGTCTCCGCGCTGGAGGGGCATACACTACTTCGAAAAGGACGCCTCCGGCGAGACGACGTGCGTGGCGTGCGGCCTCTGCGTGGCCATCTGCCCCTCCAGGTGCATATACCTGGAGATCGGTGAGCGGACAGACGGCACGAGATACCCCATGCGCTACGAGATAGATGAGCTGCGGTGCATCTTCTGCGGCTATTGCCAGGAGGCCTGCCCGGTCAATGCGATCAAGCTCGGCAAGGGATACGAATACGTGAAGTACAGCCGGCAGGACTTTATCCTCACCAAGGAAAAACTCCTGTCCATGTACGAGGGGAAGGAATGATGGATTTCACCATTATCGATCCCGCTTTCAGATGGGTCGTCTTTTTGGCTTCGAGCCTCGTCGCCCTCTTCTCTGCGATCATGATGGTGACGAGGAGGAACCCTATCCATTGCGCCCTCTGGCTCATCGTGGCCTTCTTCTCCCTTGCCGTGATCTACCTGACCCTCCACGCCCAGTTCATTGCCATTGCGCAGGTTATGGTTTACGCGGGCGCTATCATGATGCTCATCATCTTCGTCATCATGCTCATCCAGCTGGAGAAGGAGTCCGTGCGTCGAAGCCGCGTCACTGGCGGCAAGGTCGTAGGCGCCTTTATCACGGTGATACTCTTTCTCGAGACAGGGGCCGTCCTTTATTCTTTCCCCGGGAGCGCCGGGAAAGCCCCCGGTGTGAGCCTGCCGCAGATGGGCAGCGTGGCTGCCGTTGGCACCAGCCTCTATGGGAAATACCTCTTCCCCTTCGAGATCGCGTCGATTCTCCTCTTGATAGGTCTCATCGGGGCTGTGGTGCTGGCCCGGCGCAGGCAGGAATAGGAGAGCGTATGCTGCATGAAATACCGAATAGCCTTTACTTTGGGCTGAGCGCAGCCCTCTTCACCATCGGGGCCATTGGCGTCATCACGAGGCGCAATGCGATCATCGTCTTCATGTGCATAGAGCTCATGCTGAATGGCGCCAATCTCGCGTTCATCGCAGCGGGCAATATGCTCGGCTCCATCGACGGTGCGATTTTCGTTTTCTTCATCATGACGGTTGCCGCTGCGGAAGCGGCCATAGGCCTCGCCATATTCGTGCTCATCTTCAGGCAGAAGGGCACGATCGACGTGGACGAGATCAATCTTCTGAAGGGTTAGGGAAGAGATGGCTGACTATATCTGGCTCATCCCCGCATTTCCCGCCGCCGGCTTCCTCGTCAACGCCTTTTTCGGGCGCAAGTTCCCCAAGGCAATGGTTTCGTGGGTGGCATGCCTCGCCATCCTTGGCTCTTTCGTCGTGTCTGCCGCTGTCTTTCTCGAGTTCCTGCGCCTCCCGGCCGATGCGCGCATCTTCGAGATGAATGCATTCGACTGGATCGTCTCCGGCGAGTTCGCTGCCCACGTGGGCTTTCGCATAGATGCCCTCTCGATCGTCATGTGCCTCGTCGTCTCAGGCGTCGGCTTCCTGATCCATGTCTATTCCGTCGGGTATATGCACGATGACGAAGGCTTCGCCCGCTATTTTACGTACCTGAACCTCTTCGTCTTCATGATGCTCACCCTCGTGACGGCGAACAACATACTCCTCATGTTCGTTGGCTGGGAGGGCGTGGGCTTGTGCTCGTACCTCCTCATCGGCTTCTGGTACAAAAAAGACAGCGCTTCGGATGCGGGCAAGAAGGCCTTCATCGTCAACCGCGTGGGTGACTTCGGCTTCCTCCTCGGGATCTTCCTCCTCGTGACGAGTCTAGGCTCGCAGGGGGTCTGGACGGTCAACTTCGGTGAGCTTCAGAAGAACGCGCACCTCCTCACGGGTGCGACCGCCGGCCTGATCACGCTCTTCTTCTTCATCGGCGCCACGGGGAAATCGGCACAGCTTCCCCTCTATGTATGGCTTCCCGATGCCATGGAGGGCCCGACGCCGGTCAGCTCCCTCATCCATGCGGCCACCATGGTCACCGCAGGGGTGTACATGATCGCGAGGCTCAACTTCTTCTTCGTCATGGCACCCAGTACCATGTTCATCGTGGCCCTCGTGGGTCTGCTCACCGCGCTCTTCGCAGCAACCATAGGGTGCGCCCAGTACGACATCAAGAGGGTCCTCGCCTATTCGACGGTGAGCCAGCTCGGCTACATGTTTGTCGGCGTGGGCGTAGGCGCATTCTCGGCAGGCATCTTCCATCTCATGACGCACGCCTTTTTCAAGGGCCTCCTCTTCCTCGGCGCAGGCAGCGTGATGCACGCCATGAGCGGCGAGCTCGACATGCGGAAGATGGGGGGCTTGCGCAAGAGAATCCCCGTCACCTTCTGGACGTTTCTCATTGCCTGCATCGCCATTGCAGGCATCTTCCCTCTGTCCGGTTTTTTTAGCAAGGACGAGATACTGGGAAAGGCATTCGAGCGCCAGGGGGCGCTCTTCTGGATCATAGGGGCCGTCACGGCGGGCCTCACGGCCTTCTACATGTTCAGGCTGCTCTTCAGGACGTTTTTCGGCGAGTGCCGCGCCTCTGAGGAGGTAAAGCACCACATCCACGAATCTCCCAAGGTGATGACCATACCCCTTGTGATCCTCGCAGTGCTCTCGGTGGTGGGCGGCTGGGTAGGGACCCCGCGGATACTTGGGGGGGAGAACAGGTTCGAGCAGTGGCTCGAGCCCGTGGTCGGCCGCACCACGCACGCAGCTTCGCCCGCCATCCACCTCGTCCGAACGGCCTATGCCGCAGAGGGCGTTGAGGCTCAGGGGTCTGTCGAGGGCACGCTCATGGTTGCCGCAATCGTCGTCGCCCTTGTCGGCATCTTTATCGCCTACTACCTCTATATCAAGCGCACGGAGCTGCCGGAGCGCTTTGTGAAGAGCTTCCCTGGAGTGTTCCGCACGGTCAACAACAAGTACTACGTGGATGAGCTGTACCACGCCATCTTTGTGAGGGGGCTCCTTGGGTTGGGTACGTTCTTCAAGAGGGTTGTTGACGAGATACTCATAGACGGGACAGTGAACGGCATTGCCTACGTCCTGCAAGGCGTGGGCAGTCTCATCAGGCTCATCCAGGCGGGATATGTTCAGGGGTACGCTTTCGGGATGATAGCGGGCGCCATAGCGCTCCTCGGCTATCTCATAATAAAGGTAATCTTGTAGGTCCGGTATGAACCAGCTTTCCTTTCCCATATTGAGCACGCTCATCTATGTGCCCCTCCTCGGGGCGATCCTCCTCCTCTTTGTCAATAGGAAGCATGAGACCTTCATCAGGAGCTTCACCCTGGTCTTCTCCCTCATCGAGTTCGCGCTCTCTTTGCCTCTCTTCTTCTTTTTCGACGAGAAGGCCTCGGGCATGCAGTTCGTGGAAAAGGCTCAGTGGTTCCCCGAATGGGGCATGAGCTACTCCCTCGGGATAGATGGCATCAGCCTCCTCCTCATCCTCCTCACGACCTTCCTCACGGTGCTCTGCGTGCTCGTTTCGTGGAAGGCCATAGAGAGTAGGGTGAAGGAGTATTTCGTCACGTTCCTCTTTTTGGAAACGGCGATGGTAGGCACTTTATGCTCCCTGGACCTCATCCTTTTCTATATCTTCTGGGAGCTGATGCTCATACCCATGTACCTCCTCATCGGCATCTGGGGCGGGCCGAGAAGGGTTTACGCGGCA
>CAYZAF010000560.1:0-5132 GCA_964476435.1 uncultured Syntrophaceae bacterium | reverse complement strand
GATCCTATGAGGAAATCATAGGCCTTCGTTTTCTTCGTGACCCCGTAATACATGGGAAGGATGAGCTGGTGGTCGCAGGCCCGCATCTGGAGCTTCCCTATGGGGCTGTCGATAACGAGGCCCTCCATGGCATCGATAAAGCGCTCGCGATCGACCTTCCCTGCCTTCTGAAAGGCTTGAGATATGAGCATACCTGCGACGTATCCGTAGAAGGCGGTGGAGCCCGGCTCTCTCTTGTAGACGTTCATGAACTCCTCGGCAAAAGCCCTGTTCTGGGGAATATCCGGGTAATAGAAGTGATAGCTCGAGCTTCCCATGACGCCTTCCGGCGCATCCAGCCCAAGGGGGCGAATGGCAAGGGTATCTGTCGCGTAGTGCTGGTAGATGGGGATCTTCTTCTCGAGTCCCATCGCCTTTACCGCTTTCATGAAGTTGACCACGCCACCCCCTCCCGCGGCGCTGATAATGCAGTCCGGCTTGGCATTCATGGCAGGCGTAATGTAAGGGCCAAGGTCCGTTTCACCCACCTTTCTCCACGATTCCCCTAGAAGCTGCACATCGGGCTTGAGGGCTTTGAGGTTGCTCCATATGGCGTCGGCGCACGCGTGGCCGAACTCGTAGTCTTCTCCCATGATCCAATACTTCATGTACCCCTTTTTCGAGAGCGCCAGGGCAGTTGCTTTCCCGATCATGGTTGTATTTTCGTTCGTATTGAACACGTAGCGGTGACCCTTCTCCCCGGTGATCTTGTCGCTCTTCGCATCGGTCACGATGAAGGGTATCTTCTCCTTCCGCGCAATCTCGGACATGGCGAGGGCCCCTCCGGAGTTCGTCGACCCTATGAGGATGTCGATATTCTCCCGCATGATGAGGTCTTTCGTCATCTCTTGGGCAATGTCGGGCTTGAACTTGTCATCCCGGCGCAGGAATTCGATCTTCCTTCCCAGGACCCCGCCCTTGGCGTTGATCTGGTTCACTGCCAGCTTGAACCCGTCCAGCACGTCCTCGGTGTAGGTCGTCGCAGGGCCCGTATAGGTATCGACAATACCGACTTTGATTGTGGCCTGCCCGTGGGCCGGCGCGGCATGCGCCAGGAGACATAGGCAAACGGCGGACAAGACGACAATAGATATGGAACTCTTCATATACCCTCCTTCCGATCTCTCTTATGTTGGCCCAAGACTAGCCCGTTATGCCCCTATTTTAGCGTCCACCCTTTTTTCGCAGCGGGAGCGGCGATTGCCATCTTTCTTCTTCGGGCAGACGAAACCGCATACCCCGCAGTTGACGCAGACCCCTTCATCCCGCCGGATCCTCCCTTGCGTTTCGTCGAAGGGAGCGCCCGGACAGCCGAAGAGCTTGACGCAAATCCCGCACCCGTCGCACTCCGCAGTGAGGTCGAGGGTGTCCGAGTACGCTTTCTTCCCCGTCTTGGCAGAAAGGAGACACGGGTGCCTCGCCACGACCACGGCCGGCCCCCTGCCCGTCTTTCTCAAATGGCCTTCCGCCTCTCTTATGGTCCTCGTCATACCGGGTATGTCGTAAGGGTCAAGGGTCTTCACGAATCCCACTCCGAAGCCTCGCACTGCCTCTTCTATGGGGATCGCGTGCTCGCTCACCCCTTCAGCCCTAATCCCGCTCTGTGGCGTCGGTTGCATGCCGGTCATTGCCGTTGTGCCGTTGTCCATGATGACGAGGATGAACCGTTTACCCTTAGCTGCTGCATCGTAAAGAAGGGGAAGGCCCGCGTGAAATAAGGTGGAATCGCCTATGGACGCGAGAATGGGCGTCTCCCCATCTTTCGCCTTTGCTGAAGGGGAAGGCTCCGAAGCTTTGCCAAGGAGAGATCGCTGAGCCCCGGAAGCCACGCCGTCCTGGCGAAAGGCTTCGAAGAACCCCGAGGCGAGGCCGATGCTGCCGCCCATGTCGACGCAGGTATCCACCGCGCCTTGCGATGTTCCCAACGTATAGCAGCCAATGTCTCCCGGGAAGACGGCCTTGGGAAAGGCCTGCCTCATCGCATAGAAAGAGGCCCGGTGGGGGCAGCCGGCGCAAAGCTTGGGCGGCCTGGGGGGAAAAGAAATTGTACTGACCGCTGCCTCTATGTCCGCGTCGGGTGAAAAAGAACGTGACTTCAGGCCCACCTCCCCTGATACGGCCTGTATGATGGCGCGCACGACGTCATAGGTAAGCTCTCCCTGGCGCGGCACGTGGCCCGAGGTTCTGCCTAGCACCCTGGTCGTGCCGCTCACGAGAGCTTCCAGCACTTCGTCCGTTTCTTCGATAACAAGGAGGTTCTCGAGAGAACGGGCAAAGCGGAGCAGCTTCTGAGAGCAGGGAAAAATCTGCGCTGCCTTGTATAGGGAAACCGTATGCTCCAGCCCTAGCTCATCCAGCACATCGCTAGCCACGTTGAAGCCCATGCCGGATGAAACGATGCCGAGCTGCGTCCCGTTCGTCAATTTCACGCCCTCGTCGATTGCGCCGTGAGGTGTAGGCGTCTCGAGGCCGATCGCCTCCCTCGCATGGCTGACCCTGTGCGTAGACCTTAGTACCACGGGTTTTTTGATCCGTGAGGAATAGGCGAGCGCATAGGCCGCAAGGAGCCGCGCATCTTCGGGGGACGATACATCGAAAACGGGAACGCCGAAGAGCGCCGCGATCAGCCTCGAATCCTGCTCGGTTTGAGAGGACTGCGGCCCCGGGTCGTCGCAGGAGATGACGACGAGCCCGCCTTCGAGGGGCAGATCCTTCCCTTTGATGAAAGGGACGAAGGCCACGTTCAACCCCACCTGCTTCATCATGCAGGCGGCTCTCTTCCCTGCCATTGCCGCGCCGAAGGCCACCTCCATGGCCACCCGCTCATTGACCGACCACTCGATATGGATATCCTTCCCGTACCTTCTCTTGAAGTCGATCACCGCGGGGAGTATCTCCGAGCTCGGGGTGCCCGGATAGGCTGATGCGACCTCGAGGCCCCCTTGGACAAGTCCGAGGGCTATTGCCTGGTTGCCTATCATGACCTCTCGAGCGCTCATGGCTGAACCTCCGACATCGCGAGCGTACGTCCTGCCTCGTTTCTGCCCTCATCGCAGACGCTTTTATTCATCTCGAAGAGCTTGGACGGCACCCTGCGGCCGATTGCGGACAGGATGTTTTCAAAGGTGTAGGGGCCGATTGCGAAGTGCGAGAAGAAGCCGAGCATCGCCATGTTGGAGGCCTGGATGGAACCGTTCCTCGTTGCGATGGCGTCAGCGTCGACGAAATGGCAGTCGATCCGCCTCGCCCCGAGCAAGGTACGGACAGGCCCGGGGATCTCCCTCTGGGCGGAATTAACGATGGCGAGACCGCCTGCCTTGAGGAAGGTGAGGTTCCTGTAGAACTCGCTCTCTTCAAAGGAGAGGAGCACATCCGCGTTCTCCCTTCCCACGAATGGGCTCCGGAAGGAGCCGACCTTGAGCATGGAGACCACGGAGCCGCCCCTCTGGCTCATGCCAAGCTCATCGGAGGCCATCGCGTGGTATCCCGCAGAGGTCGCTGTCTCAATCAAGACTGCGGAGGCGAGAAGCACCCCTCTGCCGCCTATCCCCGTGCAGACAATCTCCCATTTCATAAGTCTCCCTCGTAAGAAAGCACGGTAAGCCCCTCTGCATCCGCGTATTGCGCAAGCTCGCCCGCCTCCCTGATTCGGAAGAAACTGCTGAAGCCGAACCCTTGCAGCACGCGGCCGATCTCCGCCCCCTTGTTCGCCCTTTCTATCACGAGGACGTAGGCCGACCCGTTGTAGAGGGTGTTGACCAAGGCGGGAAGGCCAGAATGAAAGAAGGCGTCTTCGCGGGTTATGGCGAGTATCTTTTTCGCCCCTCCCTTTGCCATGCCGTGGGCCAGGTTTATGGCAGAGGCAGGGCCTAGGCGGTCTCTCACTACGGTGAAACCGAAGAGTTCCTCCCGGCCGGAGGGGATGGCCAAACCTCCCTTCTCAGCCTTCCGAAGGGCCCCGTCTATCTTGTCTGACTCCCTTACCTGCACTTCGATGGCGGGCGCAGCCCCCTCGACGATCCGCACCTCTTCCATCTCATTGATGAACGCGGAGACGAGACGGGTAGGAAGGGGGAAGATCGAACCGAGGGCAAGCACGCTTCCCGGCGAAGTCATGCCTTCATCACAGGCGCGGTGCGTGATGACGCCTTGTGCGCCCCTTCGGACCCACGCGTTCCCGCTGTAATGCTCAAACTCCTCTCGGATACGCTCTGTCTTCTCATTGAGCGCCTTATGGAGCTGGTATCTGAACTTCGGTATGGCAGCCCAACGGGCCTGATCCTTCACAAAAGCGGAACGCCCCTCTAAAGCCCCACCCACGGCCGACTCGCGGCGAGCCATGGGCGGCAGCGTTTCGACGACGCAGGGTATCTCGTACCTCTCGGACAGGTCGAAAGCGAAAGAGAGGGCAGCGGGCAGATCGTCCCCTTTGCCGTCCGAGACGAGGACTGGCAGCTTTGAAAAAGGACCGAGGGGTGTGATGTCGAGTGCTCCTTCCTTCACGCACACCACCACGAAGCCCCCCTTTACGCCCGTATAGGCCGAACTCATCAGGGGGTCGAGGGCCTCGTAGACACCCTCAACGGAGAAAAGACACGCCGTCCTCTTATGTGCGATTGCGCCGGCCAGCGCCATCTCATAGGCCGCCTTTTCGTTGACGCACGCCGCGAAATAGACCCCCTCTAGCGCGTCTCCCGTCATCACTGGAAGGTCTGCAGAATAGACAAGCCTGGGGCCGCACGAAAGGATCAGCTCATACGTATGGCGGTACGCGGACTCTTGCTCCAACGCTGTCATAGCCATGTGAGTGTCAACCCCCTTTTTTGCCGGACGACTTTTCCCTCACGCGCTCTCTAAGTGCCTTGGTTGCATCTTCGTCCACCTTCATCGCTGCCTGGTCAATAACGACGCCGTATTCGATACGGGCCCCCTGAACGGTTACGTAACCGTCCGCCACATCCCGCTCCACCATCTCGGGGTCGCGCTCCAGGGGATGGCCGTACCCTCCTCCACCGGGGGCATCGATGGTCACGACGTCGCCCGGCTTGAGCCGCGTCAGCCCGTAAGGGTTACCGGCTGCCCCATTGACGAGG